>NZ_JACLCT010000003.1:0-219245 GCF_014218915.1 Chryseobacterium sp. C2(2020) | reverse complement strand
GCTTATTTTTGAAAAAAGGCTCAGATTATAAAATCCAAGCCTAACTTTTCTACTTACACACTTTACGGGATAGTGTCACTTTAAACAATATTTATATATAATAAATTATAAAAACTCTTATTTGTTATAATTCACTCCACCTACCCCCACCCACAAATTAGATATATTGGACTGCATATTTACTAATACCCCCATTTTTCTTTTTCTGAAAATTATATTTATTTAATATTTTCCCAACCATAATACTATTTGTTGAATCCAGAGAAATCCTGTGGGTTTCATTCAACTCATTCAAAATATCAGTAGAAGAAAGAAAAATTGTTGTTTTATTCTTTTCACAAGGTTTATATTTTACCAAAATCATTTCTTCAATCGGATCTTTTATTCGGAATCGTTCATTTTTTTCATTAATTAGCTCAATATCTTTACCATCAAACCAATATTTAAACCCTGATTTTAATAAACTTATGACTTGTGAATAAATACCTTTGTGATTTATTTCAGCATCATAAGCAATTTTAAACACTTCAAAACATAAAAATCGACGGCTGCCAGACATATCCATTAGAAATTCTTTATCATTTACAGAACCTATAAAAGATGCTCGTCTAGGCAATAATTCATTAATTCTACCATATGGTCTTCTGAGTTTGATTTCTGATTTAGTAATGATTTCTTTCATTGCTTTTTCATCCTTTCTGTTTAGTGATCCAAGCTCATCCAAGTCAATCAAAATATTTTCAGATAATAATATCAAACTGTCTTTACTGTAAGGATTAATTGTTCCTGAATATTTGTAAGTTTTTAACTCTGGAGGAAGTATTTTATCAATAAATGTACTCTTCCCAATTCCTTGACCACCTCTGAATATAATCACAGAATGATTCGTAACATTATTTGTTATCGAACAAGCTACCATAGCAACAAGCCATCTTTTCAGAGCTTCTTTCCAAAACTCAGGATCATCTGTTTTAACAAAATCTGCCAATTCTGAAATATAATCATGTCCATCCCAAACAGGAAGGTTATTAAAATATTCTACAAAAGGGTTATACTTTAAAACAAAGTCTGAAATCAATAATTTATGAATTTTTGAATCACTTACAGATTTATGCCCAATTTTCTCCAACTCTCTACAAATAGAGTTTATTTTATAATCAGTCATTGGTAAATAATTCCGATCTTTTTTGATTTTGTATTCTACTTTTTCTACAACTTCATTATATCTAAAATCATAGTTTTCATTAAGAAAATCCTCTATTGATTTCTTTTGATCTATTCCAAAATTCTTTTTATCCAGGTACTCTTTATTAATAATTTTAGTAACTATTTCATCATTAAAATTAAACTTTTGCTTTACAGATATTTTGGCATCCTCAATTGATATTCCGTTTCTATTACAAAGGTTAGCCAAAGCTTTCACATAGTTTTCCTTTTGTCCATCTACAAATGCATTTTTCTTTTGTACTTCTTGAATGCATCTTTCAAATAAGTTTATTTCTTTTGTATTCATTTCTTTATTTTTTAAAATTTGACATAGAATATCCTTCCTTAGCATATTGCTATGATCAAATATTGGTTTACGATTAAATTAAAGAGGTTTTAAGAGTGTTTTTAGTGTTTGACAGAGAAAACCATCAAACAAAACTGTCACCTGAAGAAACAACAAGAATAGAGCTCAATATCTTGTTATAGAAAAGAATTAAATTTCAATGACAGTGAATGTAGAATAATGACGTTTTTTATTCAGCTTTTCTACTATTAATAAACTGTTCAACATCACTTTTTTTGTATCTAATGCTTCTACCAAGTCTTACAGGATTTAGCATTCCCTTATTTTCCCAATTCCACAAACTTACAGAGGAACAATTCAGAAAATTGCAAACCTGCTTTTTAGTCATAAGTTCTTCATTTTGAGATTTTTCAGAAAAATGAAGTTGAATTTTTCTTAATTCCTCTCTGATTCCTGATACAATTAGTTCAGATAAGTATTCAGGACTTGCCTGAATTAAAATTGAATGTTCTTTAGTTGCCATAATATTTCTTTGTTTAATTATTATGGTGCTAAATTATAACCTGCACATACTATACTAAATCTTATACCGTATAACATCAGTATAATTTGATTTTACTCATTAATTGAGGTTAATTTTTCTATTTTGCCAGAGAAAAAAGGTGACAATTTCTTTTGTTGTGAGTGGAAATCTTCTGCAATGAGTTGCAGATATTTTAATTTTGAAATATCAAACAGATTTTTATCTGAGTTTACCTCTTTTATCGTTTGGTTAAGGTAGGGTTGTAGGGAAACTTTAGAAATTTTATGATCTTGAGCAATAATTTCTGCCAATTCGTTTATGCTATCATACCTCTTATTGTCGTACATAGCTGTCATTTTCTCAAACGAAATAGTTCCATCCGCAAAAAGTAGCAAAATTCTATACACATTACTGTTTCGTAGCTTTTCTTTTTGTTTATCTGCTTTGTTGGTAACGATTTGGGTCACATTCTCCTCAATCGGTTTAATATCATTGGGGAAAATAGTTTTAAAATACTGCTGAACATCAGATAAAAGGTATTCATTATACTTTAAAAGCCAATAACAAACAGCTTTTTGAACTTCCTGAGATAAGATAGTGCCAAAACCAAAATTTAAATTATCTTTCAAAAAGGTATTAGATTCTTCAATATGTAAAAGCAAATCTTGATATATAATTTTACAGGCTGTTTCAGTTTTTGCATCAACTAATTGCAATTTAAGAGACTCAAGAAATTCAGGATGATATTTTTCAGTCATTTCATCCATAAATGAGGGCAAAGATTCTAAATCAAAACTTTTAGAAAATAAATCATAATCTGTAACAGCTATTTTATAATCATAATCTGTTTTAGGATTTTTCAACTTTCCTATACTGTTTGGATCCCTTTGAATTATATACAGATTTTCTCCTTTTTCCGTTGTCATTTCTAAATCTGTTATCAAATACAAATCCTTGTCAATATTTGGAAAACCAAATACAACTTCTGGAGTATAGTATATAATTTTTCCGTAATTCTGTATTATTTTATCTAATTGGAAAATATCGGAAACAATAAAATCAATGTGAGTGATATTTTTTAAGACTGGAGGTATCATGCATTCAAAAATACTATGAAATTTTGTGATTCAGCTCAATTATTTTGCCCATATTTTCTAAATCCCCCTTTTCATGAAGTTCTAAAATTTTCTGCATTTGATTTTTTAATTGTTCCAATTCTTTTTCTTTAAAATCAATAGTTTTCATTTTTTCATTTCTTTTCTTGATATTATTACGTCTTACCTTTTCATGTTCTGCGGTTGGTCTGAAATAGGTTTTAAATGTTGATTCGTTGGAATGTCCTGTGTAATCCCATATTTCCAACAATTCCCACCCCTCACAATAACGATTGGTACAGAAACTTCTACGGCTTGTATGAAAATCTATTGTCTTGATAAAATCTATATCGGTAAACTTTATCCCTTTTCCAGATAAAGTTTCAATTCTTAAAATTTTTTCCTGAAAATAGGGTATTTCTTTTAACAGCTCTTTTAAGTACTCATTTGTTTTTTGGTTAGATATTGCCAACTGTCGAATATCATAGCTATATTTTTCTAAAATTTCTTTGGTATAGCCATGAAATGAAAAGCTCAAATTTTTGTAGTGGCTACTTGTGCTTGTTTTTTGAGAAATCATATTGATTCTTTCTTCGTCAATACTGATATGATCCGTTTGTAGCCTTGTAATATCACTAAACCTTAATGAAGTATGACAGGCTAACACAAATAAATCCCTTATTCTTTCCAATCTTTTATTTTTGGTAAAATCAAACTCATACAATAAAGTAATTTCTTTTTCTGTTAAACTTGTTGAAACAGTAGGCGGAACTTTTATTTTAAATTCATCTAATAAATAAGCTCGTTTGTCTGTATATCCTTTTTCAAAGGCTCTTTTCAAAATCAAACTGATTCTTTTAATTCTAGTCTTGATAGTAACCTGTTTCAATTTTTTAACTTTTATAAGCCAGCTTTGAAAATTTAAACATATTTGTTCATCAAATGTATCAATGTCTAAAATCAATCCTTTCTCCTTAGCAAATTCCTTTAGCTCCCTATATGCAACCTTGTAAGAGGAAACATAGCTTTTATGAAGGGTTTTAACAGATTCTCCCCTCTTGATGGCTTCTAAAGCATTGTTTTGTCTGGTTTCAATAATTTCTAAAACCTCCTGATAAATTTCTTCAAAATTTTTCTTTTGCTTTCTGATAGCTTTTGTCCCGCTTCCCTCGATTGCTGATTTTACAATACCTTTTAATTCCTCTTTTGTGGGGATTCTATTGTATGTTTCGTTAAAATTTTTGTGGGACTGAATAACAGATAATTTGAATTTACTCAGTTTATCGTTGTAATCTCTTTTGTTTTTTCCTGAAATTACAATCTTTTCATTTTCGTTCCATTCTTTAACTGGAATCACTTTAATTCCTGTACTAAAACCAATATTATAATTTTTAAACAAATAAGCTCCTTTTAATAAAGTAGCTTCTACAGAATTTTTATTTTTTAAATAATATCGAACTGTACCTAATTCACTGTTAAATTCTTCTTCCATTTTGAATGTAATTGTCCGTCATAAATAAGCAAAAATCAAACCAAAGGTCAAGGTACAGGTCAAGGAAAATATTGAATATCGGTTAATTTCAATTAATCCCAATTAACAATAAAATAATGATTAACAACAACTTACAATTAACAAAAATCATTCATTATTAATTAAAATTCACAAGTGGTATAACCTGTGGGTCTACAAAAACCGTTAATTATCAAATTAACGGTTTTTTGTTTACATAACTTTCCTCAATTAATATCTTGAAGTAATTACCCAAGCCGATCCCGTACTCTGCACTACAATTCCTCTTCCCAGATTGCTGTTATTTAATCCATAGTTAGAAAAAGTACCTCCGTTGATCCTAAATAATCCACTTACCGTTACATTTCCTGCAGTATCGTTGATGAGTTGATAGACCTTTCCTCTGTTCGACGAAGTGGCAGATGGTAAAGTAACATCTCCCGATATTAAAACGGTATAATCGTCGTCTGCAACAGTTCCGGTTGATAATGTCCTGATTTTTTGTGAAGCTGCAGCAGAAATCAGTTTGATCCATTTCCCGAAACTTCCATCAAAATAGTAATATCCGGAAGCCGTAACATCTATGGTTTGTCCTGCAGGAGCTGTATCTTCCTGTGTAACGAAAACAATTGCTCCGTTTTGTGATGCAGTATAATTTTTTGCTCTCAATTGATCTCCTGTAATTCTCGGGGCAATTATCCCGTCAAATTTGAATGGATCTCCCGGATTGCCAATAACATCCAATGTGGCATTTGGACTTTCACCGTTGATGCCGATTTGAGCGTAACTAAAAGAACCTACCAATAGTAAGGCAGGAAATAATTTTCTTATCATGTTAGAATTTGTTTTTTTAACAAAAATATATCTTTATTACACAAATCCTAATTTTAAACCAATAAAATTACATTTAAAATACAAAAAGACAACCATATCGGCTGTCTTTTTAAATATTATGTTAAATAATTAAATTATTTTAAATCAAACCGATCAAGATTCATCACTTTTACCCATGCTGAAACAAAATCTTTCACAAATTTTTCCTTAGCATCAGAACTTGCGTACACTTCTGCAATAGCTCTTAATTCAGAATTTGATCCAAAAACAAGATCCGCTCTCGTGGCTGTCCATTTTCTCTCTCCGGTTTTTCGGTCTGTCCCTTCATACAATTCATTATCATCAGAAGCCGATTTCCACTGAGTACTCATATCCAGTAAATTAACAAAGAAATCATTGGAAAGCACTCCCGGATTCTGCGTAAAAATACCGTGAGAAGAACCGTCGAAATTCGCATTAAGAGATCTCATTCCTCCAATTAATACAGTAAGTTCAGGAGCTGTAAGATTTAATAATTGCGCTTTATCAATCAGTAATGATTCTGTGGAAACCGAGAATTTTTTCTTTAAATAATTTCTGAATCCATCTGCTGCAGGCTCAAGATATCCCATAGATTCTACATCCGTCTGTTCCTGTAAAGCATCCATTCTTCCCGGAGCAAAAGGAACAATTACCGGATAACCTCCGTCTTTTGCCGCTTTTTCAACAGCAGCACTTCCTGCAAGAACAATAAGGTCTGCTAAAGAAACTTTTTTACCGCCTGTCTGATTTTCGTTAAATTCTTTCTGAATATTTTCAAGAGTACTTAAAACTTTCTGAAGCTGTGCCGGATTATTTACTTCCCAGTCTTTTTGTGGAGCCAGACGAATTCTCGCCCCGTTTGCGCCTCCTCTTTTATCACTTCCTCTGAATGTAGAAGCCGATGCCCAGGCTGTAGAAACCAATTCGGAAACACTTAAACCTGAATCTAAAATTTTTGATTTTAAAGCTTCAACGTCTGAATTATTGATTAACGCGTGATCCACTTCCGGAATCGGATCCTGCCATATTAATTCTTCCGCAGGAACATCCGGTCCCAAATAACGGGCTTTAGGTCCCATATCTCTGTGTGTCAGTTTATACCACGCTCTTGCAAATGCATCCGCAAAAGCATCCGGATTTTCATAAAATCTTCTTGAAATTTTCTCATAAACAGGATCAAACCTCAACGAAAGATCCGTTGTAAGCATTGTCGGTCTGTGTTTTTTATCAGGATCAAAAGCATCCGGAATAATTTCTTCCCCATTTTTGGCAACCCACTGATGCGCTCCTGCAGGACTTTTGGTAAGTTCCCATTCGTTTTCGAAAAGGTTTTTAAAGAAATAATTGCTCCATTCCGTCGGAGTTTCCGTCCAGGTTACTTCCAGTCCGCTGGAAATAGCATCCGGCCCTTTTCCGGATTTATAGGTACTGTTCCACCCGAATCCCTGTGCTTCAATTCCTGCTGCTTCCGGCTCTTCTCCTACATGATCTGCAGGTCCTGCTCCGTGCGTTTTACCAAATGTGTGACCTCCCGCAATTAAAGCAACGGTTTCTTCATCATTCATTGCCATTCTTCCAAACGTATCGCGAATATCTTTTGCTGCTGCAATAGGATCAGGATTTCCGTCCGGACCTTCAGGATTTACATAAATAAGTCCCATCTGTACCGCAGCCAACGGTTTTTCTAAATTTCTTGTATGGATATCTCCGTCTGCATTATCATCAGTAGGAAGAACTCCTCTGTTTTCTACCACTCCGTCTGAGCCATGTGCATAGCGAAGATCTCCGCCCAACCATGTTTTCTCTGTTCCCCAGTACACATCCTGATCCGGTTCCCAAACATCTTCACGACCTCCCGCAAATCCGAACGTTTTGAATCCCATCGATTCTAAGGCAATATTTCCGGTAAGGATCATTAAATCTGCCCAGGAAATTTTCTTTCCATATTTTTGTTTAATCGGCCAAAGAAGTCTTCTCGCTTTATCCAGACTTACGTTGTCCGGCCAACTGTTCAAAGGGGCAAAACGCTGCTGTCCTGCTCCGGCTCCTCCTCTTCCGTCACCTACTCGATATGTTCCTGCACTGTGCCAAGCCATACGGATGAACAAAGGTCCGTAATGTCCGAAATCTGCAGGCCACCAATCCTGAGAATCCGTCATTAGAGCATGAAGATCTTTTTTTACTTCTTCCAGATCCAGACTTTTAAAAGCTTCTGCATAATTGAAATCTTTCTCCATCGGGTTAGACAGATCAGAATGCTGACGAAGAATATCTACTCTTAACTGATCCGGCCACCAATCTATATTTTTAGTACCACCTCCTGCTACATTTTCTTTTTTCATCGTTCCGTTGTGAAAAGGGCATTTGCTGATGTCTCCTGAAGTATTTTCCATATTGTTTAAATTTTTATGTTGTTTTACGTTTTACTGAATGAACAATGCAAACTTACCAATGTTACAATATAAATACAATCTATTGAAAAAATTTTTACGATAGTTAAAAACAATAATTTACACCAAATTACTGTTTTGCAGTTATTTAAAATTTGAAATAATTAATCATTCAATTAAGTTAAGCATTTTTTACTTTAATTTAAATAATCTTCAGCCGTTAAAAATCATATTTAGAACAATTCAAGACAGTGGTGAGATTTCCTGAATTTTATCCTTTTTATTTATCTGAAATTTAAGTACCTTTATCTATTCAGAAAACATAAAATTTTAGCAATGAAAAAAATATTGGTTGTCATTCTTGTCGCTTTTATCATCATCCAGTTTTTCCCAATTGATAAAACCAATCCGGCTCCGACTCCCGGAATGGATTTTTTAAAGATCAAAAACACACAGCCCGAAGTGGCACAACTGATTAATAATTCCTGCTATGACTGCCATTCCAACGAATCCAGATATCCGTGGTATTCTAATATTGCTCCTGCTTCATGGATTCTGAAAAACCATATTGATGAAGGAAGAAAAGAGCTTAATTTCTCTACTTTTGCAACCTATCTTCCCAAACAGCAGGTTCATAAACTTGATGAATGCATAGAGATGGTCGAAAAGAAAGAAATGCCTCTGGAATCGTATTATATCGGACATCAGGATGCGAAACTTACCGATGCACAAAGAAAAATATTAGTAGATTACTTCAAAAAAGAAAAAGCGGAAACCGAAAGGAAAATGGCTCTTTAAAACCAAAAATCATGGAGGAAAAATGGATGGGGAAACATATTGTATTTTTTGACGGCGATTGCGGAGTCTGCAATTTCTGGGTACAGTGGATTCTTAAAAGGGATCACAACAACAGATTTCTTTTTGCCTCCCTGCAATCGGATTTCGGACAACAGTTTTTAACCGAAAGAAAACTAAATACGGAAGTCTTCAACACGCTCTATTTGTGGAAACCAAATCATTATTATCTTGAAAAATCCAACGCGGTTCTGCAAATTGCCAATATTTTAGGCGGAATTTATCAGCTTTCAGCCATCGGAAAAATAATTCCCCGATTTTTAAGTGATAGAATCTATGATCTGATTTCAAAAAACAGAATGAAACTGGCAAATCAGAAATGTTATCTGCCGACTCCGGATGAAAGAAAAAAATTTATAGAAGTTTGATTTGTATTTAAGTTACTTTTATCACGAATAAACAAAGACTGCCTTACTATAAAGCAGTCTTATGTTTATTAAATCCTGTTCTTCTACTGGTTCAAAGACCATACAGAATAAGATTTCGGAGCGCATTGAATTTTTACCCATTTGTCGCCCTGCGTTGTAGGATACCAGCCTGAACTTCCTGTAAAATCTTTAATCTGCTGACTTGCCCAGTTCGTCTGAATCCATCTTTCCTGCCACGTTGAAGAGTTATTGATGTAAACTACCAATCCCGGATTTCCGTTGTAGCCGTTTCTTCTTGCAATGTATTCGTCGTTATCCGTATATAAAATAGAAGTTGTTCCGGTAGCTTTGTTATTGTGAATCCAGATCAGGTTGTTTAATCGCTCTTTGTTCAGCCATTCTTCATAATCTCTGTAGAAAATCGTAGGATATCCTTCGTGCGTTAAAATATAAGCATACGCCAACATTTTATTGTAAATGATGTCTGTATCGTGATTGGCAACAAAAGTCACCGCTTTAAAAGGATTTCTTTTCCACATCATATCATCATTCAGAGCATTTAAATTATTGTTATCAAATGCTTCATCCATTTTATAATAGGCTGCAAAATCAAAAACCGAACTGTTGGCATTATTTGCCCACCATTCCAGCGTATTTACATTAGAATCCCATAATTCTCCCACAGAAAATCCACCTACGTTTGCATTCCATTTATTAACCACCCATGGTCCGAAACCTTTTACATAATCGAATCTCCATCCGTCAAACTTCATGACGTTTTTGTAATACTTAGCAACAGAATCATCCCTTTCCCAAAGCCAGCTTTGCACATAAGGATTGGCGTGGCAAAGATCCGGAAAACCGCCAAAAGCACCTTCATCATTATTGCCGTAAGAATTTTTGTAAAAATCGTTGTAATTTCTTGGAAATTTTCCTGATGCTACCCCCGAAAAATTGGTCCAGGTACTGGTTCCTGTGTAAGGATTCGCTTCCGACTGACCACCACTGTTGTGATTGATGACAATATCGGCGTACACCTGCATATTTTCGTCATGAGCTTTTGTAATCAGAGCTTCCAGTTCCGCTCTTGATCCGAAACGTGTTTCCACACTTCCGTTCTGGTTAAAATTTCCGAAATCGTAATAATCCGTGGGATCGTACCCCATAGAATAGGCTCCGTTCTGGGCTTTTGAAGCCGGAGGAAGCCATATCGCTCCAATTCCTGCATTCGACCAATCGGTTACTTTGGTTTTTACGGTATTCCACCAGCTTCCTCCATCCGGAACATCCCAGTAAAATCCCTGCATAAGGACACTTCCACCCGGTCCGGCAACAAATTTTGAGGTGGAAGAAACTCCCGCTCCTGTACTGAAAGGTCGCCCGTCATGATTGGTAACATTCACAATTTTATCATGAATTTCTAACTGTTTTGAGCTTTCGCTGATTGTTTCATCATTGTTCTGGCAGGAACTTACAATACCTAAAGCCAGCAATGAAAGTAAAAAGTGTGTTTTTTTCATGTTAAAAATTTAAATTATTAAAGTATCAACTAAATTACAATTTTATTGAAATAAATTCTAAACCAAGTGAAATAATTTTAATTTTATCTAACAAATCTCTTCAAATCGTTATTCGGAGGATTCATTAAAAAATCATAAACTTTTAAGATTTTCGGTACAATTTTTCCATTATTCCATATATTTGCAGACTATGGAATACAATACCCAAAAAACTCAGCTTCATTTGCCGGAATACGGCAGAATTATACAACAGTTGGTTGAACGTTGTAAAGAGCTTCCTACAAAAGAAGAGAGAAGCGAAATGGCAATGGCGATCATTGATTTTATGGGTCAGAGAAACCCGCAGCTGCGAGACGAAGAAAATTATAAACATAAACTTTGGGATCATCTTTATATTTTAGCCAATCATGAATTGGATGTAGATTCTCCCTACCCTTTTCCTACGAAAGAAGAACTTGAAGAAAAACCGAAGAGAATGGAATATCCAAAACTTCAGGGTGATTTTAAATTTTACGGGAAAAGTATTCTTCAGTTAATTGAAAAAGCCATCGAACTTGAACAGGGCGACGAAAAAGAAGCTTTGATCGAGGTGATTGCCAACAATATGAAGAAATCTTACAATGTCTATAATAAAGAACACGTAACGGACGATGTAATCTTCCGTCACCTGAAAGAACTTTCGGAAAACAGGCTGGATCTTACCGGAATAGATTCTCTTGAGAAGAGCAAAATCTATTACACGACCAATAATAATAACCGAAATAACAACAATAACAACAGGAATAACAACCGAAACAACCAGAACAACAAAAGAAGGCACAACAACAATAACAACAACAATCATAATAAAAGAAAGTAGACATGAGTGGAACATTTCAAATAAGAGGAGGAAAAAGACTGCAAGGTGAAATTACTCCACAGGGAGCTAAGAACGAAGCTCTTCAGATTCTTTGTGCTGTTTTGTTGACAGATGAGGAAGTAAGAATTAAAAATATTCCCGATATCCACGACGTTAATCGATTAATTGAGATTCTGGGCGACTTTGGTGTACAGGTTACCAAAAACGGACACGGCGATTATACTTTCAAAGCTGATAAAGTAAATTTTGATTATATAAAATCAAACGAATTTAAAAAAGACGGCGCAAAACTGAGAGGTTCGATCATGTTGATGGGACCAATGTTGGCGAGATACGGTGAAGCGTATATGCCGACTCCGGGAGGCGATAAAATAGGAAGAAGAAGATTAGATACTCACTTTCAGGGACTTGTAGAACTGGGTGCTGAATTTCATTATGATGAGGAAGAATTCTTCTATTCATTAAAAGCGAAAGAACTCAACGGTAAGTTTATCCTGCTTGAAGAGGCTTCTGTAACAGGAACAGCCAACATCGTGATGGCTGCAGCTTTGGCAAAAGGAAAAACCAGAATTTATAACGCGGCGTGCGAACCGTATCTTCAGCAGCTTTGCAAAATGCTGAACAGAATGGGAGCCAATATTTCAGGAATTGGATCCAATTTATTAACCATCGAAGGGGTTTCACATCTACACGGAACGGAGCATACAATGCTTCCGGATATGGTGGAAATCGGTTCATGGATTGGTCTTGCTGCAATGACAAAATCTGAAATTACCATTAAAAACGTAAACTGGAATCAGCTTGGTGTTATTCCGAATACGTTCAGAAAACTGGGCATTCAGCTTGAGCAGAGCAATGACGATATTTTTATTCCGGCGCAGGAAAATTACAGAATTCAAAAATTTATCGACGGATCTATTTTAACGATTTCCGATGCACCTTGGCCAGGATTTACTCCGGATTTGCTATCCATTATTTTAGTGGTGGCAACTCAGGCAAAAGGAAGTCTTCTGGTTCACCAGAAAATGTTTGAATCCAGATTATTCTTCGTAGATAAACTGATCGATATGGGAGCGCAGATCATTCTTTGCGATCCGCACAGAGCAACGGTAATCGGGCTAAATCAGGAAACTCCGCTGAGAGGAACGACGATGGTTTCTCCTGACATCAGAGCAGGAAATGCTCTTTTAATTGCTGCCCTTTCCGCAGAAGGAAAATCTATTATCCACAATATCGAACAGATCGACAGAGGTTATGAAAATATCGACGGAAGACTGAAAGCAATCGGAGCGGATATTGAAAGAATTTAATTTTTATTTAAAATATTGAGACCACTTTTTGAGTGGTCTTTTTTTAGCTTTAGAAACTGTTTAAATTTGATTAAATATTCAAAAATCATCATTCCAAAATTATATTTACATTACTAATTATAAAGCAAACAAAGAGTAATCAAAAAGTTGATTTGATCAAACGGCGTTTTCAGGTTTCATGAAGCAAGTTTTATTTGACTTTGCTTTCTGAAAATAAGATGTAAAAAAATGAATTAAACCCTGCACCAAAAAAAATAATTATAAAAATTTAAAAAGGTTCTTAATTTCAACAAAAAATAAAAACGACCGGTCACAAAAAATGTAACGGTCGTTTGTTGTAATTAAAACTATATGAATTTCTTAAGTATATTTTCTACAGGTATATTCTACCGTGGTACTCAAAAGCTTATTTTTTTCCAGATAAAATTCTAATTGCTTAAAATCTTCTGAGCTTACATTAATATAAAGCTGAACTGCACCGAAACTTCTTCCGTCTACATATTCTACGTTAGCCGATAACACTTTATGACAAATCCCGAACTGATGGTAAATGGTATTCATTAAATGTTCGAATTTCATTTTACCATTCAGCTCTACTTCCAGTATCCATTCTTTTTTGGGCAGGTTTAATTGATTTTGTAAAACCTGTAGTCCCGGATTTGGTGTTATCATAACTCAACATTTTAGGGTTAAACTTTCAGAGAAAACTTTTTTCAGATTTAATATTCTGTTGCTCTGTGCTAATTGTCTGACAAAAATATAAAAAAATAATAGTCTACTAAATTAGTAGGGTAATATTTTTTTAATTTTAATCAAATTTTTTCTCTGATGTTTATTTTTCGGTTAAAACCATTTGATTTTTTTCATAAAAAAAACGGGCTAAGCCCGTTCCTATTGAATCTTAATATAATTTATTTTTTATTTAGTTCCATCACTCTTTCCAGTTTTTGAGAAGCAGCCAGACCATTTGGATTACAGCCTAACTCTCCTTCAGGAACTTTCAAGTTTTTCTTTTGATAGAATTCTTCCCAAAAAACATTTGTTTTTCCTGTTTCCGGATCGATGAAGGTCATTGGTTCCAGCTTAAAAATATGATCTTCCCGAAAAGCTCTTTCTATAAAATCTGAACAGTAATACGAGTTTTCGTCCAGAATATAATTGAAATTGTAAGGTTTACCTACCATCGATTCTGCCTTTTTAAGCGCGGAAGGAATCGATTTCTGGTATTCGGATTTCAGACGGTAAACTATAATCCGCTGTCCTTCTTCCGACTGGTCTTTCAGGAAATCCTTCATTTCCTGCTTCTGCGAACCGCCTTTTGGAGCGGCGTGAAGTACGAAAATTCCGTCCTTACCTTTTTCCACAATACCGATGTGGTCGAACGAAGCATTTTCCTGCTTTTGGGTGACATTATTAATGGCTCCTGAAAGTCCCGTTTGTTTTGCGGTCACAAAAAGCAAATCTCCATTCTTCAAACCTGAAATCTGTGAGTTTTTACACCCCATTATCAGGACAAAAAGGGAAAAAGCCGTAAAAACTTTCAGTAAAAAATTATTTCTTTCTAAAATTGGTTTCATAAATATCAATCCATTCTTCAACAGTCATTTTCCGGCTCATTTCTGCCAACAATTCCATCGGAATATCTTCCATTTTTTTGAAGCGCACACAGGATTTGCCCATATCTAGCTTCTTTTTGGAATGTTTCGGAAATTCTTCTACAAACCAGTTCAGCAGTTCGGGTTTCGCATACATTCCCATGTGATACAATGCGACGAAATTTTTCTGGGAGGCAATGCTGATAAAAGGCAAAGGCGATCCCGGTGTACAGTGATAACCATCGGGATATGTTTCCAGAGGAACTGCCCAACCGATCATTCCGTAGCTTGAACCCTGCGTAAAACCTTCGGGTAAATTATCATTAATTGTCTGATACATTTTTCTGAATATTTCCTGTCTTTCTTCGGGAATCTGGGAAATATAATCATCAACGGAAACGGATGGAATCTGCATATTTTTCAGTTTTAATAATTCTCCAAATTAACAAAAATTTAGCGGAACAGGATTTTAAATGTATAAGTTTGTTTTAACTTTTTTGATTCGCAGGTTTTAACCTTGATGCTTAATTGAACACAAAGCTCACGAAGGATTTTTAGTTATGAAATCTGTTTACACATTTTATTTAACCGCAAAAGTCGTAAAAGATGAACTAATTGTTTATTTAAAGCTGGCGATTATAAATAAAAAAGATCACAATAGTTTTTAAAAATCTTTGATTTTTATTCTTTTGAGCGCTTTGATTATTCTGGAAATTCGCTTTATCATTATCTTTTGCATCTTTTGCGGTTAATTCCGAAATTAATTTAAAGAAGTTCCTAAAATATGCTCACTCCGGCGTTTTAGCTTCGGAGGTTTCCGAAATCATATTCCTTTTGGCGAGATGATTTCGGCAGTTCCCGCTAGTATGTAGCCTTGGGCGGAATACCCTCGGAGAGTTACGAAAATTTACTCCTCTTGGCGAGATGGTTTCGGCAGTTCCCGAAGGCTTCCTCCTTTCGGCGGTGGCTCTGAAAAGGCGATTGCCGGGTTTGAGAATTTTACTCTTTTTACTTTTCCAAGAAAATCTGGGACGTATAATCATCTTCGGAAACGGATTAAATCTGCATATTTTTCAGTTTTTTTTAATCTTTTCTAAAATAGTCAATAAAATTAAACAATAAATTCTCCTACAAAAATTTTCTTTTTACTGTTTTTGTTATATTTGCAGCCTAAAATTAATATAAATGAATAAAAAAATTACTTTCCTAGGCGTTCTATTGGTATTTTGTGGATATTTTCAAAGTCAAACTGCGGGAACCCTTGATTCTAACTTCGGTATCGGAGGCAAAGTAACGTCCAATTATTTTTCAACTCAGATTATTTATGACACCGCCACCCAACCCGATGGAAAAATCGTTGCAGTGGGTGCATCTACAACTGGTACTTCCAGTAATAATAAGTTTTATGCGGTAAGATTTAATTCTAATGGAGGTATTGACACAAGCTTTGGATCTAATGGATTCGTCAGTTTAGATATGAGTGGCTTAGGTTATAATAACTTCGCAAAAACTGTTGAATTGCAACCAGATGGAAAAATAATTCTGGGAGGTGCCGTTGCTCAGAATAATGCCGGAGACAATTACTATTTTGGGGTACTCAGACTGAATGTAAACGGAACTGCAGATACTACTTTTGGAAACCAGGGAAAAAGTATTTTTTCAATGAGTTCTTATAGTTCTACTCTGAATCAAATAAAAGATATCGCTTTACAGCCAGACGGTAAAATTGTTGTAGCCGGAACCTATTACAATAGTCCATCAACAGATTTTGCTGTTGCAAGACTTAATATCGACGGATCACTGGATTCCGATTTTAGCAATGATGGAAAGACATTAATAGGTTTTACTTACACTTCTACAATTAATGATGATGAAGCACACAAGATAAAAATTTTAAATGATTCCAAAATACTTATTGGTGGTAAAACATATTATAGAGATGGTGCATGGTGTCTGTTACAACCTGACGGATCACTGGATTCTGTTTTCGGAACTGGAGGAAAAAAGACATTCACAACAGACGGTAATTTTTATTTTGGAACTTTCTATTTCCTTCCTGACAATTCAGTTCTCATAGGAGGTTACACTTCTGGAAATAATGGTGACGCAGCACTTTACAAAGTTTCTCTAAATGGAGCATTGGATACAGGATTCGGGAATAACGGCAAGATAATCGTAGATCTTGACAGCTCCAGTTCGGATGGTATAATTGCTGATCTAGACATTGATAATACTGGAAAAATTTATGCGGTAGGCAAGACTGAAACTGGAGGTATTTCTTATTTTTATATCCTCAACTTCAATAACAATGGAACTTTAAATACAAGCTTTAGTTATGATGGTAAAGTTTTGGTAAGTTTTGGTGCGTCCTATAATTATGGTAATTCTGTGTCTATACAACCAGATGGGAAAGTGCTACTTGCAGGTAGTTACAATTATCCCTCTGCAGCATCATTAGCAAGACTTTTTAACCAGTCTTACTTAAATACATCGGAAATAGATGAGAAAAATATATTCACGATATATCCAAATCCAACAACTGATTATTTTACGATCTCAAAATCTGGAATAAATGAAAAAGTTGAAAAAGTTGAAATATTTGATGAAGCTGGAAGAATTATAAAAACCGTGTTTATTAAATTAAACGACACGAAAATTGAGGTATCAGATTTAAGTTCAGGAATTTACTATGTACATCTAAAAAACATTACAAAAAAATTGATTATAAAATAATTGCTAATAAATCATTATACAAAAAAAGACTACCCCAAAAGTAAGGTAGTCTTTTTTGCGATAAATGGGGAAGTAATTTTTTTTAATAATTCCAAATTATTACATTATAAAGTGAAATTTTCTTACTTGTCCTAATTTAATAGGTGATTACGCAACTTTATCATCCTTTACAATTTTTTTAGCAGTAAAACAACATGGACATTTGTAATTTTCTCCGTCATTATAAATCTGGCGAAACCATAAAATTCTATTCATAATATGACTATTTATGAAATATTTATCTAAATAAAGTTGAAGCAGGGCTACCAAGGCAATGTTTATTATATATGACAAATTACGAAAACCATCCTGATAAAAAAATCAGCCCTAAAAATTTAAGGCTGATTCTTTTAATATTATTTTGATTAAATTATTTTACAAAATTGTAAACGCTGAACATCTGGACGTCTTTCCCGTTTTTGTCCAGAAACAACAATTTATTGTTTGCCGGAACAAACTGTACTAAGTTTCCGTCTGTGAAACCATAATTCTGAAAGAAGTTTCTTCCTTTATAATCGAGTGTAAGTTCTTTCGGAGCCAGAGTGCCAAAATCGAAAGATTTCATGGAGAAACCTGTATTTCCGAATGCTCCTTTCGGATAGAATGCAGAAACATACAGATTGTCTCCGGATTCAATTACCTGAACTCTTCTTCCCGAAGGATTGCTTCCAAGCGCTACAAACTGCTTTACTTCTCCTTCTTTATTGAATTTCATTAAAACGCCAACATCAAGCGTATACACAGGATCGGGAAAACGGTTCACCGCAGTCGGCATCGGTCTTGAGATCTTTTCCTGCTGAACCACCATTAAAACTTCATCGCCTTTCACAATGGTTTTAATTACTTTCACATCGTTCATATCTTTCGCTCCCGCAAGATTGGTATTGCTGATTACGGCTTTTCCGGATTTGATGTCGTAGAACATTACTGTTCCGAATGTACTTCCACCCATCGTAACTGCCTGATTTTTTCTTCCGAAAGTTACCAGATAATCGCTGTCGTTTTTGCTGATCGCGTATAATTTTTCAGGAATATATTTATCATCAAAAGGCAGATCTTTATCTTCCGTGTTGGAAACCATCTCTATTTTATAAGATTCTTTCCAGCCTGCAGCTTTACGAAGCAACACAATTTTTCCGGAGTTGGTTAAGGTTAATGATTTTTCCACATAATCGCTGCTTAAAGAAATTTCTTTGTTCCAAAGCGGCGTTAATGTTCTTAAATCGAGAACCAGAGCATCATTGATGTTGTCTGTTTTTTTCGTGGCATATCGGTCGTTGAAAACGGCTACATATTTTCCGTTCTCAGAAAAAACCACGTAGGTCGTTCCCGATTTGTTGGTAGATTCAATCGTATATTTTGCGATACTTTTTGTGGTAAACGTTCCCGATTTTTTGCTGAAGACGTGCTGAAAAACCTCTTTTCTGTTTTCTTTTCCGAAATATTCTTCCGTAAATGCCACAAAACGGTCTTCATCTATCTGCTGAGAACCCAGATAATTGTGAAGAACACCGTTGGTTTTATTCGCGTAATCCTGAATGTAAGTATCTACAAGACTTCCGTTCTGATCGAGTTTTCTCATCAGCAGCTTTTTGTGCGGAAATACGTTTCTCATCAATCCGTCGATATTAATCGCGCTGAACATATAAGAATTGTAATCGTCTGCCAAAATCAGTTTTTCGTCGGTTTCAAGATTGGCATCGGTTGTAAATTTTGTTCCCTCCACCACTTTTACCTGAGCAAATGCGCATACAGAAGCGGTAATCATTACAGAGGCAATAATCTGTTTAATCATATTATTTTCTTTAGTTATTATAAATTTTTTCTTCTAATCTTTTTAATTCGAGGTTCGCATCGTAAGACAGTTTGATGTCTACCAAATGTTCCTGAAGTTCGTTTAAATATTTTTCCGCTTCTGTGTAATTTCCCAAAGCAAGATTCAGCCTTATTAAATTGAAATACAGATACTCTCCTATTTTTTGGTTGTACAGTGCTTTTTTATCGTTGTAATTAACTTTTCCAAGCGCAGCTTTCCACATCTCAATTCCCTTCTGCATATTTTCCATGGCAATTTTATTGGGAGCGTAATCGGATTTTGCCTGAAGTTTTTTAAGATTTGTCGTTACATAGATATATGCTTTTTCCAGATCGTCGTAATCCCCTTTATTTTTTACCGTTTCTAAAGTAACCGATGAATGGATGGTCTGATATCCGAAATGATCATTGATGATATTTCTTGTACGGTCCATTGTTCTCTGCAGATATCTTTTTTCGTGGACATTGAGGTTGATTTCATTTGTAGGTACACTTGCGATCTCGGCAAAGTCTGAAAAGTACGTTTTATCTAATTTAACCACTCCGTTCTGTTTTCCGACAATTCTCACCGGCTGATTGGCGAATGTTTTCCCCTGATTGTCCTGAAAATTCGTTCTTTCCATTTCAACAAGCACATCAAGATGATTCCCTCCTTTTGAAAATCCGGCAACATCCATCTGAGAAGCGAGAATTTTATTATCGACAATTAAAGCATCTTTAAGGTCGGGCTGTCTGTAAACCGGCATCGGCGGAATATTGAGGACAGGTCTTGAAGGCAGTCTTAAAATTGGCGCTCCGTTTACAGCGGCAATTTTTTCGACAGCAGATAATTTATTGTACTCGGCAGATTCAAGCTTGAATTTTTCCTGAAGCTTTTTTACTTCCGCTTCATAATCTTTCAGCCTTTCCTGATGTTCGATCTTTGCGGTTTCTACATTCGTCTGATAATTATTTACCTGATTCTGATGCTCTTCTTTAGACATCCTTAAAACATCATCTTTCGTAATATTATAAGGGGATTTTACCGTGATGGTGTAATTTCTGTTGGCAAGATCTGTTGTAAAAACAGGCTCTTTCAACAACTGAAAACTGATGGTTTCTTTATCAATTCTCTGCCCGAAAACAGACTGAACCGAAAACAAAACAACCGGAAAAAGTAAATCTAATTTCTTCATATATCTATTTAAATTCCGGGCAAAAGTAAAATAAATTATTAATAAAACACTTTCTGTATCTATTATTAAGGAAATATTCACTTTAAAGGGGTTCTTAAAGCAAATCATTCAACTTAACCCGTTAAAATTCTTTCTTTATAAGCTTTATTTTATTATTGAGAAATTATATCTTATTTTTGCCATACAAATTTTTTGAACAATGCCGAATATTTCAAACAGAGCACTCCACATGCCGCCATCGCCGGTAAGAAAATTGGTTCCTTTCGCCCTAAAAGCGAAGCAGAAAGGGACAAAAGTTTATCATCTTAATATCGGGCAACCGGATATTGAAACTCCGGAAACGGCACTGAATGCTTTAAAGAATATTGATTTAAAAGTATTGGAATATGCTCTTTCTGAAGGAAATATCGACTACAGAAAAGCACTTACAGAATATTATCATTCATTGGATTTCACAGATCTTACACCGGATAATTTCATTGTAACCAACGGAGGATCAGAAGCTTTAAATTTCGCCATTTCTACTTTGTGCGATGATGGTGATGAAGTAATCATTCCTGAACCTTATTATGCCAATTATAACGGATTTACAAGTACGTTCAATGTAAATGTAGTAGCGATTCCTTCTACCATTGATACTGGTTTTGCGCTTCCTCCGGTTGAAGAATTTGAGAAAAAAATCACCGAAAAAACAAGAGCTATCGTTATCTGCAACCCCGGAAATCCTACCGGTTATCTTTACACCCGTGAAGAACTTCAGAAACTGGCGGAAATTGCTTTAAAATATGACATCGTAGTTATTTCAGACGAGGTATACAGAGAGTATGTTTACGACGGAAAACAGCAGGTTTCTATGCTGGCTTTTCCTGAACTGGCAGAGAACTGTATCATTATCGATTCAGAATCCAAACGTTACTCAATGTGCGGCGTAAGAATCGGATGTATGATTACGCGTTCTAAAAAAATCCACGATGCGGCAATGCTTTTTGCACAGGCAAGATTAAGCCCTGTTTTACTGGGACAGATCGCGGCAACGGCGGCTCACCAAAATGACGGAGCTTACATCAGAGCGGTAAGAGAAGAATATACGCACAGAAGAAATGTTCTGGTAGATTTACTGAACGCCATTCCGGGAGTAATCTGCCCAAAACCGAAAGGCGCATTCTACTGCGTTGCGGAACTTCCGGTAGACGATACTGAAAAGTTTGCTCAGTGGCTTCTGGAAAGCTATTCCCACAATAACGAAACCATTATGGTGGCTCCTGCAGGAGGATTCTACAGCAATCCGGAACTGGGGAAAAAGCAGGTAAGAATTGCTTACGTTCTGAAAGAGGAAGATTTAAGAAGAAGCGCAGCAATCCTTAAAGATGCTCTTGAAAAATACAAATCAGAATTCAGTCTTTAATTTAAACTAACATAATATGTCAGCAATAAAATATCATAGTTTGAAATTGTTCTCACTATTTATTTTATTGCTGATATTTTTTTCATGTAACAGCAAGAAAGAAGAAAATTATTCCGGAAACGCCAACGAAATTATTTCGATAAGCTATTCGGATATCGGTGGAGATCTCGGAAATTACAAAATCGTAAAAATTAACAAGGATTCTGTTTTTGCAGAACAGGGAGTTTCAGCAAAGAAAATCCACAAAGAATGGAAATCTGCAATAACCCCGCAAATCTGGAAAAGAGTAACGGCGTCTCTTAATGTAAAAACGTTAGACAAAATAAAAAGTTCTCCCAGCAAACAGCCGGTTGACGGTTTTGATGAAACTTTCCAGATCAGAACGCCGAAAAAATACCACGTTTATGTAAATTCGTATTCGGATACTATTTATTATCAACAGCTTCAGAAATTAAAAGACCAGATTAACGCCCTTCTTCCAACAGAATATAACTAAAATAATGCACGAAAATTATTCACTAAAGCCATACAATACTTTCGGGGTAGATGTAAAAGCAAGATATTTCACCGAAATAAATACCGTTGAAGAACTGAAAGAAGCCATTAGTTTCTCCGGCTCTCATTCGCTTAATACTTTATTTTTAGGAGGCGGAAGCAATGTTTTATTTACAAAAGATTTTGACGGATTGGTGATTAAATTAAACCTGAAAGGAATTTCCGTGCAGCCTGTAAATGAATATGAAGTTCTGGTTACCGCAAAAGCAGGCGAAAACTGGCACGAATTCGTGATGTTCTGTCTGGATAAGAATTTTGGCGGACTGGAAAATCTTTCCTTAATTCCGGGGAACGTAGGAACTTCGCCGATGCAGAATATCGGAGCTTACGGAACTGAAATTAAAGATGTTTTTTATGACTGTAAGGTTTTAAATCTTGAAACTCTGGAAATTGAAACTTTTGATCTTGAAAAATGCAGATTCGGGTACAGAGACTCAATTTTTAAACAGGAAGGAAAAGGTAAATATGTGATTTTAGAAGTTTCGTTCCGACTTACCTTCCGAAATCATAAGATCAAAACAGAGTACGGCGCAATACAGTCTGAACTTGAAAGTTCAGGTATTGAAAATCCTACGATTCAGGATGTTTCCAGAGCGGTTATCAATATTCGGCAAAGCAAATTACCTGATCCGAAAGAAACAGGAAATGCGGGAAGTTTCTTTAAAAATCCCACGATTCCTTTGGCTCAGTTTGAAACATTACAGCAGAAATTTGAAAATATCCCGGGCTATCCGAACGGAAATTCTGTAAAAGTTCCTGCAGGATGGCTGATTGAACAATCCGGCTGGAAAGGAAAACAAATAGGAAATGCTGCCTCACATAAATTACAGGCTCTGGTCATCGTTAACGCAACAGGAAACGCAACCGGAAAGGAAATTTTTGATTTTTCAACAGAAATTATTAATTCCGTGAAAGAAAAATTCGGGATTGAACTGGAAAGGGAGGTGAATATTATTTAATTATCATAAATTATTTTTTAATTTAATAGAATTAAATTAAGGTTTGAAATTCAAATAATCATGAAAAAATACTTTATCCTGTTGAGCTTAGCAGTTGTAATAAGCTGTCAAGAAGGGAAATTTACATCAATTAACGGAGAAGAAAAACAATTATCTTCATTAATTGGTATGAAAGTCTTTGATGTAATTTACAATGAATCTAAAGCTAATCCGGAAACTCTAACTGGCACAAATAATAATCGATGGGTTATTTATTTGGATGATATCAACATAACATTAGAAACTGATAAATCTACCGATACCGTTAAAAAGGCTTCTTTAGGTAAAAAACCAAAAAAAAGTACTTGGGCTAATTAAGTTGTATGGAATGGAAAACTATTAAGATTAAAATTAAGAAAAGTCTTCTTAACAGAAATTTAAAGAATCCAAATATTAGAATTAATGCTTTAGATAATATTGAAAAAATTATAGAGAAATTTGATCCAGAAATTTTGATTAACCCCTTAGATAAGTTTAAATCTATTGATAAAAAATTATTAAAAGAACAACTATCAAAATATAAAAAAAATTATAAATTAAATTCTGCTGAAAGTAGTATCATTAATGAAATATACTATTTAGTAAATAGCTGAATTAATTATTTAAAAAAAAATAAATTGAACTGATTATTTAAAAACACACAAATATGAAAATAGCAATTCTCGGAGCCGGAAATATGGGCTTATCTTTTTCAAAGTCTTTTCTGAAATATGAACTGATAAAGCCTGAAAACCTTCATTTAATTACAAGAAACCAGTCTAAATTTTCTAAAATCTCGGAAGAATTTCCAAAGTCTAAGATCTCTACTTTTGATGAAGTGAAAGATTTAGATGCAGATTTAATTATCATTGCCGTAAAACCTCAGGATTTTCAGCACGTAGCGGAAAATTTCCGGTTTCAGCTAAAAGAAAACCAGATGGTTTTATCGATTATGGCAGGAATTAAAATCGAGAAAATTCAGAAATTATTAAATCATCCATTGGTTGTAAGAGCCATGCCCAACTCTCCTACTCTTCTCGGAATGGGAATTACAGGCTACACTTCTGCGGAAGGAATTTCTTTCAGCCAGTTAATTAGTATCGAGAGACTATTAAATTCTACCGGAAGATCTGTTTATCTGGAAAATGAAGAATTGTTGGACAGTGTTACGGCGCTTTCGGGAAGCGGACCTGCTTATTTTTACTACATCATCGATGCGATGATAAAAGCGGGTGTAGAAATGGGAATCGAGGAAAATCTTTCCCAGCTTTTTGTGAAACAGACGATGTTGGGAGCGTATCATTTAATCAACAATTCGGATAAAAGTCTGGAAGAACTCATTAAAGATGTGGCTTCCAAAGGCGGAACCACTGAAGCTGCCCTGAAATCCTTCAATGAAAATAATTTAAAGGAAATTCTGAAGGGCGGAATTCTGAGTGCAGAAAAACGTGCGAAGGAACTGAATGGATAATCAGACTTTTTCAGAGGATAAATAAAAATCGACTTCAGCCTGAATTTATACTAAGTTTTGGCTAAAGCCGATTTTATTTCTTATTATTAAATTGGACTAAAACTATTTCCAGTGATGTATTCTTAAATATTTCAAACCATCCAGTTTGGAAATCGTTTTTCGATAAAATTCTTCATTAAAAAGCCTAGAAATACGCCAAAAGTATTCAGAATAATATCATCCACCTCAAAAATTCCCATTCTGGAAAAGTACTGAATCGCTTCCACAATGGTAATTGCCGAAATAAACGTAAAAAGGAGATTCTGTAAATCCTGAAGTCTGGGAAAAATCCAGCCGAGAAATCCGAAAGGAATAAACATCACCACATTTCCGACAACAATGGTCACGATTTCTTTCCAGGAAATACATCCTTTAATGAAATTGATGGTAGAAAATATCGGCTCTATGGTTAACAGATTATCTTCCATCTGCGTTCTGCCCATCCCGAAAAACATGAGGCACAGCAAAAACAGCGTATAAGGAACAATAATGATTTTATAAAATTTCTTTAACATCGTTTGCAAATTTATTCATTTCAAAAACATTAAATTTGTATGTTAAATCAATTTAATGAAATACGTTTTACTTACGCTCATTTCAGCGATGCTTTTGTCCGTTTCGTGGCCTACTTACGGCGTTCCGTTTTTTATATTTTTTGCGCTGGTTCCGCTTTTGATGATGGAACACGGAGTATCTAAATTTTCAGATTACAGCAGAAAAAGCTGGGTCGTTTTCGGACTTTCCTACCTTTGTTTTGTGATTTGGAATGTGGTAACAACAGGATGGCTTTATGGTTCAAAAAATCCGGACGGAAGCCATTCTATGATGGCGGTTGTATTTCCGGTATTGGTCAATTCTTTCCTGTATTCATTGGTTTTCCAATGCTATCACTGGTACAAAAATGCACAGGGAACCTATTGGGGTTTAGGATTTCTGATTGCGATCTGGATGAGCTTTGAAAAGTTCCATTTAGGCTGGGAATTAACATGGCCATGGCTGAATCTTGGAAATGTTTTTTCCGATTATCCTAAACTTATCCAATGGTACGATACTTTAGGAGCAACCGGCGGAAGTTTCTGGATCCTGCTCATTAATGTATTGATTTTCTACACTGTAAGAATTTGGGAAGCAGGGAGAAAAAGAAAAGAACTTATTAAAAACACCTCCATTGTTGCCGCTTTAATCATTATTCCGATGATTATTTCTGTGGTAAAATATAATAATTTTGATGAAAAACCCATCGGAAGCGTTAATGTTCTGATGCTTCAGCCTGATCTGGATCCGTATGCAGAAAAATACACGCAGGACAGCTTAACGATTGAAAACGATCTTCTAAGCCTTGCAGAAAGAAATTCTAAAACAAAAATAGATTATTACATTGCGCCCGAAACTGCGCTTCCGGGAAGAGGTTCTATTTCGGAAACCGCTTTTGAAAAGAGTGTTATTTTAAATAATCTTAAAGGGTTTTTAGCCCAACATCCGGGTTCGGTTTTCGCAACAGGAATTTCTTCGCATCGTTTTTTTACAAGTGAAAAAAATCTACCGAAAGAAGCTTACCAGATTCATACGGGACTTTGGGTGGAAAGTTTTAATTCGGCGGTGCAGGTTATTCCGAATCAGAAGGTAGAAGTCTACCACAAAGGAAAGCTGGTTCCGGGCGTGGAAATCTTCCCTTATATGAACTATTTAAAGCCACTTCTGGGCGATGCAATGATTAATCTGGGCGGAACGGTTGCTTCTCTGGGAACCGATAAAGAAAGGGTTGCTTTTTCAAATCCTTTCAACAAAGGAAAAATGGCTCCGATCATCTGTTATGAAAGCATTTATGGTGAATTTACGGGAGAGTATGTAAAAAAAGGGGCGAATTTTTTAGCCATCATGACCAACGATTCATGGTGGGGCGTTACAGAAGGGCATAAACAGCTTCTTTCCTACGCAAAATTAAGAGCTATTGAAACCCGAAGAGAAATCGCAAGAGCTGCAAACAGCGGAATTTCCGCTCATATTAATGCGAAAGGGGAAATCATGGAAGATACTTTTTACGGCGATAAAACCGCTTTATTTTCTAAAATAAACCTGTATGACGGGATGACTTTTTATACGAGATCAGGAGATCTTCTGTCAAGATTCTCCATTTTTGCTTTAGGATTTCTGCTGTTTTATTTTTTAATCCGCTGGTTTCAGAGAAAGACACAAAAGGCTTAAAATTATTATTTCCGAAATATAAAACAGATCATTCTTAAAGCCAGTGCGTGCTGTGAGTGATATTACCAGAAATCGGGATTAATAATCTGTATATTATTTATAAATAATTTTGTAAAAGATTTGTCTATCTGAAAAATTCTTCGTTATTTTGCACACTCAAATATTATAGTACAAATAAGAACATCGAGATATGTCAAGAATTTGCCAAATAACAGGAAAGCGTGCAATGGTTGGTAACAACGTTTCTCACGCTAATAACAAAACGAAGCGTCGTTTTGAAATTAACTTATTAGAGAAGAAATTTTACCTTCCGGAGCAAGATAAGCACGTAACACTGAAAGTATCAGCTCATGGATTGAGAGTGATTAACAAGATTGGAATCGAGGAAGCTATTGAAAGAGCTACTAGAAACGGATTGATAAAAAAGAACTAAATCATGGCAAAAAAAGGAAATAGAGTTCAAGTAATCCTTGAATGTACAGAGCACAAAGAGAGCGGTATGCCGGGAATGTCAAGATACATTTCTACTAAAAATAAAAAGAACACTACAGAGAGATTGGAATTGAAAAAATACAATCCTGTTCTTAAGAAAGTTACAGTTCACAAAGAAATCAAGTAATTTATAAAATATAATTTACCATGGCAAAGAAAGTAGTAGCAACCCTACAAACCGGGTCTAAAAAAATGACCAAAGTGGTGAAAATGGTGAAGTCTCCAAAATCAGGAGCTTACGTTTTCGAAGAAAAAGTAATGAATGCAGACGAAGTTGACGGTTATTTGAAAAAATAATCTGCACTTTATTTACAATATAAAAAACTACTCATATTTTGGGTAGTTTTTTTGTTATCTTTGCTTTTAATCTAATCTGGAAGTCGGAAGCTGGATGCCGGAAGTTCATCATAAAACTTAAAAATCAGGTTTTAAACTTCTGGTCTCCCCCTACTTCCATCATAAACATTAAAATTCCATAATTCATAAGATGAGTTGGTTTAAGAATATTTTTAAAAAAGAAGAAAAAGAAACGTTAGATAAAGGATTGGAAAAATCCAGCCAGGGTTTCTTTGAAAAAATGACGAAAGCCGTAGTCGGCAAAAGCAAAGTAGATGATGAAGTTCTTGATGATCTTGAAGAAGTACTCATTGCATCCGACGTCGGCGCATCTACCACCATCAAAATTATAGAAAGAATAGAAGAACGTGTTGCAAGAGACAAATACGTTGGTGTAAACGAACTTGATAAAATCCTTCGTGAAGAAATCTCAGGTCTTCTGCTTGAAAATCCTCACGCCGGAACAGGAAATATCGACACTTCCAAAAAGCCTTACGTCATTATGGTTGTCGGGGTAAACGGGGTAGGAAAAACAACCACTATCGGAAAACTGGCACATCAGTTTACTTCAGAAGGGAAAAAGGTGGTTTTAGGAGCGGCAGATACATTCAGAGCCGCTGCGGTGGATCAACTGGTAATCTGGAGCCAGAGAGTCGGAGTTCCTATTGTAAAGCAGGAAATGGGTTCAGATCCGGCTTCCGTAGCATTTGACACGGTACAGAGCGCGGTTGCCCAAAATGCAGATGTGGTTATCATTGATACGGCAGGAAGACTTCATAATAAGATTAATTTGATGAATGAACTTTCTAAAATCAAGAGAGTAATGCAGAAGGTGATTCCGGATGCGCCTCATGAGATTTTACTGGTTCTTGACGGTTCTACCGGTCAGAATGCTTTTGAACAGGCAAAACAGTTTACAGCCGCTACGGAAGTTAATGCTTTAGCGGTAACCAAACTTGACGGAACAGCGAAAGGAGGAGTTGTGATCGGGATTTCAGATCAGTTCCAGATTCCTGTGAAATATATAGGTGTCGGAGAAAAGATGCAGGACCTGCAGTTGTTTAATGGTACGGAGTTTGTAGATTCATTTTTCAAAAAAAGATAACAGCTCATATTTTTTTATAAATTAGCTGTATCTATTAACACTAATTTTAAAAAAATAATTATTATGTTCACATTTATTCTTTGGATTATTTTCGGACTGGTTGTAGGTGCTTTGGCTAAAATGATAATGCCTGGCAAACAAAATATGGGTTGGCTAATGACCTGTATTTTAGGAATCATCGGAGCTTTTGTCGGCGGGTTTATTGCCAATGCCATATTTGGCGGCGGCGGAGCAAGCGATGAAAGAATGTTTCACTTCTGGCCCATTATTTTTTCAGTGGGAGGTGCTTTAATCGTTCTGTGGATTTACGGAATGCTTACGAAGAAAAGCTAAGTTTGATTAGCCATAAAAAATTAAAACGGCGGATTTGAAATTCAAATCCGCCGTTTCTTTGTACAATATATAATTTAGTTAGTTGATTTTAATCTGGTAAGGCATTTCCATTTTCACTTCAGACTGTAGTTTTCTTTCTTCCACGATCTGCTCTAAAAGTTCATAATTTGCTTTTCCAATTTTGTTTTTTACCACTCTTGCAGAGATATCTTCTTCATTAAGATCTTTAAAAATCTGCTCGAAAGGCGTCATGCTTTTAGGATAAGAAGAAACTCCGTAAGACTTTAAACCGGCTTTCTGAGCAGCAAATTTCACGGCATCATTCAATGTTCCCAATTCATCTACAAGACCAATCTGTTTAGCTCTGGTTCCGCTCCATACTCTTCCTCCACCTACACTGTCGATCTGTTCGAAAGTCTGTTTTCTGTTCTGCGTTACAAAATGCACGAATCTTTTATAAGTTCCTTCCACACTTCTGGTAATTAAGCTTACTCCGTAAGGCGTAACTCCGTTTAAAGAAGAATAATATTGAGAATTCGCATTCGTAGAAACAATATCGGAACGGATTCCGTTTTTATTCGCAATATCCTTGAAATAAGGAATCACTCCGAAAACTCCGATAGAACCCGTAAGCGTGTTTGGTTCAGAATAAATCTTATCTGCAGCCATTGCAATATAATACCCTCCCGAAGCAGCATAATCTCCAAAAGATACTATTAATGGTTTTTTCTTTTTCAACTGCTGCAATTCGAATAAAATCTCATCCGAAGCATTTGCGCTTCCTCCCGGAGAATTAATTCTGAAAACAACCGCCTTTACTTTATCGTTATCCTGAAGTTCCTTGATGTATTTAATGTATTTCTCGGAATGGATATCATTATAATCGTCTCCTCCGTTAATGGAACCTGAAGCATACAAAACCGCTACTCTGTCTCCCGATTTTTCATCATCAGAATAAGAAGCAATATATTTACCTAAAGAAATTTTATTTAACTTATCGTCTCCTGATAAATTTAACTTCGATTTAATTAATTGATCGTATTCTGTTTTCTGAATTAATTTGTCCGCCAGTTTATATTTTAAACTTAAATCAGGAATCATTCCATACAAACTGTCGACCACCGTTCTGAACTGTGCCGTATCTATTTTTCTTGAAACCGCCATTCTTGAAGAAGTGTTTTTCCAGATATCATTTAAAAGTGTGCTTAATTGCTCTTTATTTTCCGGAGAAATATCATTTCTTAAAAAAGGTTCAACCGCAGATTTAAATTTTCCGTGACGGATAACTTCAATCCCGATTCCGTATTTGTCGGCAAAATCTTTATAAAAAGCGACTTCCGTTGCCAAACCTTTAAGCTCGATCATTCCCGAAGGATTAAGATAATACTGATCTGCAACCGATCCTAAATAATAAGCTGCCTGAGAAACCGTATTTCCATAAGCATACACAAATTTTCCGCTCTTTTTAAAATCCTGAATAGCATTTCTGAGATCGTCAATCTGAGTAATTCCTGCATTTAAATAATCGGCTTCAATGCTTATTCCTTTAATATTATCATCGGTTTTTGCTTTTTCGATGGCTTCAATAGCATCATAAATCAACACATTTTTTGTCTGTTCACTAATATTAAAAAGTCCTTTCTGCTCTTCTGTAGGACTGTCTATTATATTAGTTTTTAAATTAATCGTAAGGACAGAATTTTTCTTTACAACCACAGATTTCTCACTTCCCATTGCGCTGAACACCAGCATGATGATAAAAAAGAAGAAAAACACAGCGCCTAAAATGACAATAGCCACTATATTTGCCAGTACATTTTTAAAAAAGCTTTTCATAAATCAATCATTTTACAATATGTCGCAACATAAAGTCGTTTTGTTACTCGGAAGTAATCTTGGAGATCAAAAAAAAAATCTTGAAACCGCTATAAAAAAACTGCAAAATGGTGGAAATGAAATATTAAAATTAAGTGAATTTTTAATATCCGAGCCCGTAGAATTTGCCAGTTCTAATATTTTTTGTAATATTGCACTGATAATGTTTACTCGTCTTTCGCCGATTCAACTGCTTGATTTTGTTAAAAGTATTGAAAAAGAAATGGGAAGAGCTAACGATTCTAAAGCTTCAGGAGGATATTCTGATAGAGTAATAGACATAGATATCGTTACCTATAATGAACTAAAATTTGTCTCAGAAAGATTGGAGATCCCTCACAAAAAGCATCTTTTTGAAAGAGAATTTTCAAAAACATTATTAAGAAATTTTATCAAATAAAACATAAAACATATTGTATGAAATTAGGTTTATTATTATTGGCTACGTTGCCTATTGCTGCTTATGCACAAGATAGTATAGCTGTTACTTCAAATGATAAGTATCCCAATACATTTTCTTCAGGTTCTGCCAATGTTCAACCTTTCGACACAAAAGCAAAAAGATTCAACGACTGGTCTGTATCAGTAGGTGGGGGTGCTGCATTTATGGTTCACTCCGATCTGAAGTCTATTACAGATAAAAAAATCAACTGGGGCTACAATTCATATGTGAGTTTAGACAAACAGATTACCCATGTTGTAGGAATCAGCCTTATTTATCAGAGAGGAGAAACAAATCAGAGAGGACAGCTTGAAGGAGCTGCAGGCGTAGCTGCCGGAGTGGCAGAAGCCAAAACGAAATATAACCAGATTGCTTTAATGGGAGATGTAAACTTTTCTAATCTTTTAAGAAGAGTAGACAATCATTCTCCTTACAGATGGGCATTGCATGGTTATGCCGGTGTTGGTTTAATGAATTTCAATACTTCTTTATATGATAATAATGAATTCAGATGGAGCACTACTCCTGCAAGAATTCCATTATTCATTAACCAAAAGTTAGACATCAACTCAATTTATTATCAGCTTGGTGCAGGTTTGAAATATAAAGTTTCAAAACTTATCGACATTGAAGCGAGAACGATGTACATCATCAGTGGAGACGACGAATTCGACGGTGGTGGTAATGCAGGTCCTGCAGATTACGATGTTACTTCTAAAGTATCAAAGTATAATATGCTTGATAAAAGAAGATCTGATAATGCATGGACAGTGAACTTAGGTGTTTCTTTCAAACTAGGAAAACACAATTCTCATCTGGCTTGGCACGATCCTTTACAGGAAGCATATTACAGAACCAATGTTCTGGAAAACAAAAGCACGGAACTCGTAGTATGTGAAAAAGGTGATCTTGATAACGACGGAGTATGCGACGATTGGGACAGACAGCTTGATACTCCTGCAGGAGCAAGAGTAGACGGAGCCGGAGTTGCTTTAGATATGGATCTGGATGGCGTAATCGATTTATACGATAAGTGTGTAACGGTTCCCGGACCGGTAGAAAATCAAGGTTGTCCTACTACAGCCAAATAATTATAACTAAATCATTTAATTAACTAAATAAAAAATACACTATGAAATTAAGTTTAGCAATTGTTGCATTAGCACTTACTGTTCCTACAGTTGCCTTTGCACAGGACTCAACTGCAGTAGTTTCAAACGGGCAATATCCAAATACGTTTTCTTCGGGCTCTGCAAATGTTTCCCCGTTTACCAATAAATCTAAAAGATTTAACGATTGGGCAATCTCTTTCGGTGCTGGTGTACCATTAGTTCAATCTGCAGACTTAACATCTATAAAAAGCGGAAACGGTAAAAACCTTTTTGGTTATTCTGCATATGTAAGTATTGATAAAGCCATTACTCACGCTTTTGGTCTTAATTTACAATACGACAGAGGAGAAACGAGACAGGGATGGTTTAATACAAAAGATTCTGCGCCTTCTGACGCTTCAGCGTATCAACGTGTAGCTGCAAGAACGCAATATGATGCAATCTCATTATTAGGAGACATTAACTTCTCAAACCTATTCAGAAGAGTGGATAACCATTCTCCTTACAGATGGGCTTTGCATGGATATGCAGGTATCGGAACTTTAGCCTACAGAGCTTATCAGAAAGATGATAAAGGACAAAGATTGGCAACGGAAATCAAGCCGTTCCAACTTGGATCTATGTTTGCTCAGGCAGGTGCCGGTGTGAAATTTAAAGTAAACAGAAGAATCGATATCGAAGGTAGAGTAATGTATGCCGTTACCGGTGATGATGAATTTGACGGTGGAGGAGACAAATACAGCACGATCAACCAACGTGAAGAGCAGGTTTCTGATAACTTCTTCAACGCTACTTTAGGGGTTTCTTTAAAACTTGGAAAACACGAATCTCACTTAATGTGGCACGATCCACTTCAGGAGATCTACTATAAATTAGATGTTTTGGCTAACAAAAATCAGGATATCGAAGTTTGTAAGAAAGGAGATCTTGATAACGACGGTGTTTGCGACGATTGGGACAGACAGCTTGATACTCCTGCAGGAGCAAGAGTGGACGGTGCGGGTGTAGCTCTTGATACTGACTTAGACGGTGTTATTGATCTATACGATAAGTGTGTAACCGTTCCGGGACCAGTAGAAAACCAAGGTTGCCCTACAACAGCTCCTACTCCGGTTGGACCAGTTGATGAAAAAGAAACAAAATTAGATGGAATCGAATTTGATCTGAATTCAGACAGAATTTTACCTTCTAACACTCCAATTCTTAACAACGCCGTAAATTATATTAATTCTTCTAATGGATCTTACACAGTAGTTGGAGCAACAGATACAAGAGCTTCTGATGCATACAACCAAAAACTTTCTGAAAGAAGAGCGAACAACGTAAAAGATTATTTAATTAAAAACGGAGTTCAGTCCGGTAAGCTTAACGCAGTAGGTAGAGGTGAAAAAGACCTTAAATATCCTGAATGCGACCCTGCTACTAAATGTCCTGAATGGAAAAACAGAGCAAACAGAAGAGTTTACTTCGAAGCTAAATAATAAAAATTTATTATTAAATATATAAAAGCCATGCATTGCGTGGCTTTTTTTGTCAGAATACTTTTATTACTTTTATCCTATGATTTCTCAGCAAGATTTTCAAGAGCTAAAATTTAAAACCCTGAAACATTTTTGGGGGTATGATGGTTTTCGCGATTCTCAGGAAGCAATTATAGATTCTGTCATTAATGAAAAAGATACTCTTGTCCTGTTGCCTACAGGAGCCGGAAAATCTCTTTGTTATCAGCTTCCCGCTTTATTAAAAGAAGGAACCTGTCTGGTCATTTCTCCTTTATTGGCATTGATGAAAGATCAGGTTAACCAATTGAAATCAAGAGGAATCGAAGCAGAATATATGTCTTCGGAACTGGATGAATATGATGCTGAAAATATCTATGACCGATGCAAAGAAGGACTGACAAAAATGCTGTATGTCTCTCCTGAACGAATCACCAACAAACAATTTCTCCAGAATATTGAAGAAATCGAACTGTCTTTCATCGCAGTAGATGAAGCGCACTGTATCTCAGAATGGGGACAGGATTTCCGCCCGAGTTATCAGAATATCAAAGAATTCAGAAAAAATAATCCTAAAATTCCATGTCTGGCTTTAACGGCAACTGCTACGCCAAAAGTTTTGGAGGAAATAAAATTAAAACTGGAACTAAAAAATCCGCAGGTTTTTCAGAAAAGTTTTAAAAGAGACAACATCAAAATTTTCATGGAAGAAGTTTCGGATAAATTTCAGAAAGTATATGATATTTTAAAATTCTCGAATGAAGCAGGAATTGTTTATGTGAGAACAAGAAAAGAAGCCGAACTCCTCAGTGAATTTCTGAAAAAAAATCAGCTTAAAAATGTAGATTATTTTCACGCTGGTTTATCCACGAAAGAAAAAAATACAAAACAGGAAATCTGGAACAGAAGTAATAATCATGTCTTAATTTCCACCAATGCATTCGGGATGGGAATTGATAAAGACAATGTACGCTTTGTACTTCACTACTCTCCTGCTCCTTCCATTGAAAATTATTATCAGGAAATCGGGCGTTCCGGAAGAGACGGAAAAGAAAGTTTCGCATTTCTGCTTTGGAATAAGCAGGAAATTTTAAATTTTGATCAGATTTTAAAGAATCAGATTCCCAATAAAGCTGAATTTCTAAAAATCGTTACCTACCTCTACTCTATTTTTCAGGTTGCCGAATTTGAGCTTCCGGAAAAAGTTTTTCAACTGAATATCAATGGAATTTATAATTTCACGAAACTTTCGAATGCGAAGATCAGAAATGTTCTCAATTTTCTTCACAATCAGGAAATAATTTATTTCAACGAACATAAAAGTCTTTCATCGCTTCAGTTATTGATGGAAGCCCATGAAATTGATCAGTTGCCCAGAAAAGAGGCTTATTTTTTAGAACTGATGCTTCGTACGATTTCCGGAATTACTACACATAAAGTGATGTTCAGTGAACAGCAGGTAAGCGGAAAAATCGGATCCAGTGTAGAATTAATCAAAGAACGATTAAAAGAACTTCAGCAAAAAGGCTATGTGGAATATATTGACGGTGCTTTATCGAGCATTAAATTTTTAAAACCAAGAGACGAAAGATTAAACGGATCCATTTACTGGAAACTTTTTGAACATATTCAGAAAAATAAAATCCAGAAGTGGGAAGAGATGAAATTTTACATCGAAGATGATAAATACTGTAAAATGAAGCTCATTCTCAACTATTTCGGTGAAAAAAACGCTAAAAACTGCGGGCAATGTTCGGTATGTGAACGAAACAAACAGTCGATTTTCGGGAAAAATATTTCACACCAAATCCTCAATTTGCTGAGTAAAAGACCGGCAACGATTGAAGAACTTTCTATCCAGCTCAGCTATCATTCAAAAGAGAATATTCTGGAAAATTTAATTTTTCTACTGGATACCGGAAAAGTAAAAATGCTGAACTTCAGAACGTATGCTTTGGCGTAAGATACTTCAGTAAGATCAGCATTACATTTTTCTGATCTTAACTCTCAATTTTAAAATCAAATCTTTCAATCCTTCCTCAAAGACCTTATCTTTGCAGTATGAAATCATTGAAAGTTGTATTTTTAGGAACTCCGGAGTTTGCCAAAGCATCTCTGGAAGCGATTCATCATTCTCATCACGCAGTTGTAGGCGTTGTAACGGTTGCGGACAAAGCGAGCGGACGCGGACAGAAAATCAATCAGTCTCCGGTAAAAGTTTTTGCCGTAGAACATAATCTTCCTGTTTTTCAGCCGGAAAAACTGAGAAATCCTGAATTTTTAGAGGAATTGAGAAAACTGGAAGCCGATGTTTTTGTGGTGGTTGCTTTCAGAATGATGCCGAAAGTTTTGTTTGAAATGCCTAAAATGGGAACATTCAATCTTCATGCTTCCTTACTTCCCGATTACAGAGGAGCAGCACCCATCAATTACGCAATTATCAACGGAGAAGAAAAATCCGGAGCTACAACCTTTTTTATCAATGAAAAAATTGATGAAGGAAATATTCTGCTTCAGGAAGAACTTCCTATTTTACCGGACGAAAACGCAGGAAGCCTTCACGACAGACTCATGGAAATGGGCTCTGAACTCGTGGTAAGAACATTAAACGGATTGGCAGAAAATTCAATCACCGAAAAGCCGCAGCCGGAAGTTGAGCATCCGAAAAATGCCTTTAAAATTTTTAAAGAAGATACAAGAATCGACTGGACGAAAAATTCGAAAGAAATTCATCAGTTTATTTTGGGAATGTCTCCTTATCCTGCGGCATTCACCACTTTAAAAATAGGCGAAGAAGAAAAAGGACTTAAAATTTTTGGTGGAAAATTTGAAATTTCGGATCATGGAAAAACAGCCGGAAGTCTGGAAATTTCTAAAAACGGATTTAAGATTTTTACCAAAGACGGCGAATATTTTCCATCAGAACTACAGCTTGAAGGAAAAAAGAGAATGAACATCAAAGATTTTCTGAACGGTTTCAGGAATTTCGACGAAATAAAAATGGCTTGATTTCTCAAGCCATTTTTTTATGTGAAATGTGAATTGTCAATTTGCTTAGCAAGTGAATTGAAAATGTATCAAAAAAATTGACAACAAAGTTTACTCACAATTGACTATTCATCATTATAGTTGTACCATTTCAGTTACCTCAACGTCATATCCGCCAACCTGCGGTTTTACATTAGGATTCTGGGTGATTACTTTAAATTTATTAATTCCGAGATTTTTCAGAATTTGAGTTCCGATACCGTAATCTCTGTAGTTGAATGCCAAAGTCGGGTGTTGCTGTTGTCCGTCCTGATAATTCAGGAACTGCTGAAGCTTTCTTAATGTATTTTCAGAGCTTGAAACATTATTAATGAAAACAATGGCTCCTTTTCCTGCTTCGTTAACCATTGAGGTTACTTTTTCCAACTGAGGTTTTTCGCCGTTATTTAATCTCGTTAACACATCAAAATAAGAATCTGATGACTGAACTCTTACCAAAACAGGCTCATCAACCGTCCAAGAACCTTTGGTTAAAGCAAAATGGATCTGATCGTTGGAAGTTTCTCTGAAAGCGAAGAAATCGTAATCTCCGTAAGCCGTTTTTACTTTTCTTTCTTCAATTCTCTCAATAAGATTTCCTTTTTTAAGCTGATAATGAATTAGATCTTCAATGGAAACAATTTTCATATCGTGTTTCTGTGCAAAAGCATAAAGCTCCGGCAAACGCGACATAGAACCGTCTTCATTCATGATTTCACAGATTACCCCTCCTTCTTTAAGACCGGCAAGACAAGTTAAATCTATCGCAGCTTCTGTGTGTCCTGCTCTTTTCAGAACACCTCCTTTTCTTGCTCTCAATGGGAAAATATGACCGGGACGCATAAAATCTGTCGGCTTGGATTTTTCATCCATCAAAGCCAGAATGGTTTTTGCTCTGTCGCTTGCAGAAATTCCGGTAGAAGTTCCGTTTCCTAAAAGGTCTACAGACACCGTGAAAGCGGTTTCTTTCGGATCGCTGCTTCGGCTTACCATTACTTCAAGACCAAGCTCATCACATCTTTTTTCAGGAAGCGGCATACAGATAAGCCCTCTTCCGTGAAGCGCCATAAAGTTGATAATTTCCGGTGTTGTAAGCTCTGCCGCACAAAGAAAATCGCCTTCATTTTCTCTGTCTTCATCATCCACTACTATGATTATTTTACCATTTTTAAGGTCTTCTATTGCCTCTGGAATAGTATTTAACTTAATATCAGACATTTTTACTTTTTAAATTTGTGCAAAGATACTTATAAAAATATGCATCTCCCAATATTATAAATTCTTTATTATTCGGTAAATACGGAGTTTCTGGCTTTTCTGAAAATACTGTATGATTCCAGTCTTTTCTGATGATCGTAAATGTGGGAATTAATCATCAGTTCATCCACATTGAATTTTTCCTGAAAACTTTTCAGCTTCTCTTCAATTTCACTCTGATTTCCGATAAAAGTATATCTCAGTTTCTGCAAAACCATAGATTTTTCCATGGGCGACCAGATGTCATCCATATCGTCAATCGGCGGTGAAAAAGGCTTTCTGTCGTTTCGGATAATATTAATAAAAGCTTGAAACAATGTTGTGGACATTTTATGAGCTTCCTCCGAAGTTTCTGCTGCAACTCCGTTGACACAGGCAATGATGTAAGGTTTATCTAAATATTTTGAATGTTCAAAATGTTCTCTGTAAATATTGAAAGCCATTTCCATCTGCTCCGGCGCAAAATGCCCCGCAAAAGCATACGGAAGTCCCAATTCTGCTGCCAAAAAAGCACTGTCTGTACTCGAACCTAAAATATACATCGGAATATCCAGTCCCTCTCCCGGAATTGCACGAACCAAAGCATCACGGTTTTCTTTGGAAAAATACTTCTGTAATTCTAAAATCTGTCTTGGAAACTGCTGATTGATCATTGCAGGATTTCTTCCCAAAGCCTGAGCGGTTAAACCATCCGTTCCCGGAGCTCTTCCCAAACCAAGATCGATCCTTCCGGGAAAAAGAGATTCAAGGGTTCCGAATTGTTCGGCAATGACTAATGAACTGTGGTTCGGAAGCATAATTCCTCCGGAACCTACTCTTATTTTTTTTGTTCCGTTGGCGATAAAACCAATCAGAACGGAGGTTGCAGAACTGGCAATGCTTTCCATATTGTGATGTTCGGCAAGCCAGAATCTTTTATAATCTAAATGTTCAGCATGGCTGGCTAAAGATAAACTGTCCTGAAAAGTATCATGAACAGTTTTTCCCTGCTTTACAGGGGCAAGATCCAATACTGATATTTCAAAATTTTTCATATCGGGATATTTTGTTTAGACAAAAGCATTTATAAAACTTTTGTCGATTTCATTATTTTAAATTTTTACACCACAAAGATAAGACTAATAAACTGCATTAGTTACTTTTTGTAATCGATAGGATTAATGGTGAGGTTCAGGGAAAAACTATGGGGAATCAGGCTAATATTAAATCGCTTTTTTGAATAATCACTTTTTGTATATTTGGTATTGATTTCAATTCAAAATTTAACCATGAAAAAACTTTTATTTCTTATTATCATTTTAATTTTTACAGGAAAAATATTTCTCAAAAAAATCTGAATATTCCTACTGTATTTCCCACTGAATATGGAACATTTACTTTTCCTTTAGGTTCAAAAATTATTTTAGAACTGAAAGAAAAGGGCAATAAATATGAATACCGCGTTTTGAGCATGGAACCTTACAAAGAATATTATCCTTTAAGTAAGGAGAAGAATATTTTCTCAAAAGATATTAAAGAAAATACGATTGAAGTTTTTTTCACAGGAGCTTACTATAACGAAGGGAAGGAAGATAAAGACTGGAAATCTCTTTTATCTTTAAAAAGCAATGTAAAAACATCTTTAATCTATAAAGCAGATATAAAATATTATTTCAAGGATGAATTTGAAAACACCTCTATTTCAGGAGTTTTTCCCAAGGCGAAAATGAATGAAATATGAGGTCATAAAATTGATTTCATTACTTTATATGACTTTGAGAAATTAAAAAGATAAGATCAGTAATTGAAACATGAAATCAAAAATAAGATATATCGAAAACAAATCTTCCGGTCATCACGGATCTGCGTGGATTGGTTGGGTTGAATTTTCAAAATCCGGACAAACGGTATATTTCAATAATAAGGCTCTTAAAAAACTTAAAATTCCCGGCATTTCGGGCAATCATTTTGATATTGAAACGGGCGAAGAATATTGGGTTTCCGGAGTGAAGAAAAATGGACAGGACAGACATCAACTTGGCGGCGGAAAGATTATGATCGACAGAAAATCTGTTCCTGAATATTTAAAACTTGTTGATTTCACTGTTTTAGATGAAAATACATTTACGCTGATTGATTTTATAAAGACCGATAAGCAAAGATTTAATGAAATAGAAAATGAAGAAATATTCTTCAAAGATACAAGTCGTTATGCAAGTTATTATGACAACAATCAACGGAAATTAATTTTAAACAGGGAATATTGAAAATTGCAACCCTCAACATCGATTGGGCAAGAAAAAAGAATTCTTCAGGAACCGCGGAATTTCTCAATCAGTTTGATTTAGATTTCCTTATTCTCACGGAAGCCGTCAATCTTGATCTTCAAAATTTCCCGTATAAATATCTCTGTTCGCCGATTCCTGAGAACACCGTTTATGAAAATCTCAATTATTCGGAATATTTAAAAGGAGAAAAAGCTTTCCGGACAGTTTTGTACTCTAAAATTCCCTATTCGAAAAAATATGCTGTGACGGATGATAAAACCAATCTCGCTTTGGAATTTAAAACAGAATTGGGAAAGATCGTATTCTACTGCACCATTATCGGAACTTGGTTTAACCGAAAACCTTTTGTGGATATAGAATTGCAGAATACCATTCACGACTGTCGAAAAATTTATGCAGAGAACAAAAATATTTTTATCGTTGGCGATTTTAATACATCCTTCCGAAAAGGAGAGGAACAATTTTCAATTAATTTAAAAACAACAGAAGCTTTAAAAAATCTTTTTGATGAACTGAACATCATTCCTGTAACTTCAGAAATTGAAGAAAATATTGATCATATTGTAATTCCGAAAAGCTTTTCACCCAATACAGAATGCAGAATTTTTGTGGATAAAAATGTGGTGAGTGATCATAAAGGCGTTTTTATGACAATCTTAAATTAAAGCTATTTATCAATGTACCGTTTAAAAATCTGTTTTTCCTTACCTTCTATTTTATTCTGAATTACCAAAACATCTTTGCTCAGTTCCTGAATTTCAAATGTCTTTTCTTTTCCCAGTAACGTAATTTTCAGATTTCCTTTGGTTCTTTCAATTTTATAAGGACCGGTCATTCCGCCAATCATTCCGTTGGAAGCCTGATCGATCATTTCAAGACTTGCCGTACTGTCTTTTTTAAAGGTGAATATTCCGGTAGAATTGCTGTTCGCAATGGATTTCTGCGACCATGAACCAATGAGGAGATCATAATTGAATTTAGAATCGTGATCTGCATTCAGTAAAAACGCAAACAAAAAAGTAAACAGATATTTCATTGTGATGAGGATTTAAGACCTAAAAATACAAAAATTCATCTGAATTTATTCTTCAAAAAAAAAATTATGATAAAAAAACCTCACAGGTTTTAAAAACCTGTGAGGTTTGTGGCTGATACATCAGCAATATTTTATTGATTTTTCTCCTTCAGGTAATTAAAATGATTGATCAGAATCCGGATTTCATTAAATTCAAAATCACTCGGGAGAACATTTTTCCACTCCGTTAAAGTTTCTTTGGGATCTTTGTAGAAAATATCTTCAAAGGCTTTTATTTTATCTGAAGTGACCACTCTTGAAATATCGAGCAATCCCTGTTCTGCAAATTTCGCGAGATGACCGATCACGGTTTCTTTCACCAAACCTCTTTCCAGAGCGATTTCCCCGATGGTTTTTCCCTGCTCAAACAACTGGAACGTGAGAACCTGAGACGGAACTTTTGCGACTTTCATGCTCACTTCCTTGTTGTTGATCTCGTCCAGAAGCTTGGTTTCCAGCAAGTGAATTTCCTTTAAACTGTTTAAATATTCCTCAATATCTTCCAGCCAAACCCGGAAATCTTCGTTATACTGTTTCAGACCTTTTGTTCCTTTAATTTCAGCATAAAAATCTTTCAGCGGACTGAAAACCTTATCTCTGATTGCGGTAAAAAAGAAATTCACCGCGCCTTTGGTTTTGCTTTCAATTTCAGACCATTCTTCTTTCTGCTCAATGAAATTGTTCACCTTTTGGGAAATAACCCTTTCCAGTTTTTCGAAAATCTTTCCGAGATTAACGATTTCAGGTTTTAACTGGTTATATAATTGTTTCGTCTTAAGATGATCCAGACTTTTCGTAACGATTGAAAGATTGTTCCAGTCTTCAACTTCTTTTAAAAGCCATTGAGAATCGACCGCACGAAGCACTTTCCTGATGCTGTAATCGTATTTTTCGTTATTTAAAATCCCTTCTACCTGATCATTGGCAACTGTATCAGAATGAAAATGAAGGATTCTGTTATCTTTGAAAATAACTTCAGGCGTAATTTTAGATTTCAGAACAATCCCTTCCAAAGTACGGCAACGCGATAAAGCAACATACACCTGCCCTGCTGTAAAACTCTTTCCGGCATCAATAATCACGCGGTCAAAGGTTAAACCCTGACTTTTATGAATGGTAACCGCCCATGCTAATTTTATCGGAAACTGTTCGAAACTCCCCAAAACTTCTTCTTTGATATTTTTATCGGTATCCAGAAAATATTTTTTCTGTTCCCAGACTTCACGTTTTACGGTAATTTCCCTTTCGCTTCCATCCAGAATTACTTTAATTTCATTTTCGTCCAACGCAGAAATTTCGCCCAGTTTTCCGTTGAAATATCTTTTTTCTCCTGAAATATCATTTCGGATAAACATGATCTGCGCTCCGATTTTCAGGTCTAAAAACTGTTCATTCGGGAACTGGTTCTCTTTAAATTCACCAAAAAGTTTCGCTTCGTAGGTTTTGGACGATACTTTTATTTCGTCGAGCTTTTCCTGATTGATATCATCTGCCATTTTATTGTGCGAACAGAGATAAACATAAGGTTCGTCCCCGGAATTAAAATCCGGATCATATCTTTCATTTAGCCTTTCAAAATCTATATTCGCAGTATCTCCGTCACGGATGGCATTCAGAATGGCAAGAAAATCTTCATCCGACTGACGGTAAACTTTGGTAAGTTCTATGGTAATCAAAGGGATTTCCTTAATCGCATGGCTATCAAAAAAGAAAGGCGAATTGTAGTACATTTTAAGAATATGCTCATCTCTCACAACCGGCGGAAGCTGATACAAATCCCCGATGAACAACATCTGAACCCCTCCAAAACGCTGATTATTTCTACGGATAAACCTCAGAGAAAAATCCATCATATCCAGAACATCTGATCGAAGCATGGAAACCTCATCAATGATAATCACTTCTACTTCACGCAGAAGTTTAAGCTTATCTTTTCTGTATTTAAAATGAGGCATCAGGTCTGCAATATTATTTGCCAGACTGGTATCAATTCTTTCCGTGGTCGGTAAAAACGTTCTCAGCGGCAGTCCAAACATAGAATGAATGGTTACACCACCTGCATTAATGGCTGCAATTCCTGTAGGAGCAACAACGATGTGTTTTTTTCTGGTACGTTTTACAAAATCGTTGAGGAAAGTCGTCTTTCCTGTTCCTGCTTTTCCCGTTAAAAATACGCTTCGGTTGGTATGTTCTATTAAGTCAAAAAAATGATTGTTCATCGTCGTCAAAATTACGGAAATGAAACTTAAAATCCTTATCTTGGCATAAGTTTTGAAAATTTTGAAACAGAAAAAAGTAATTATGCTAAAACCTCTTTCTTATATTTCTGTCGTATTATTAAGCTTTTCGGTGCTATTTGTTTCCTGCGGAACCGCAAAAGAAGCAAATGCCAATCTTCCTCAGGATATCGCAGAAAGACCTGCCGATGAAAGCAGCCAGAAATACGATCAGGCACAGCTCGACAGAATTCGGGTTTCGATTGAATCTGAAGTTACGAAAGAAAAATGTACCGATGCAACTGAATGGGCTTTCGCTCCGATGGGCGCAAAATCCTGCGGCGGACCTCAACTGTACATTGCCTATCCTAAAAAAATGGAGAAAAGTATTCTAAGCAGAATTGATGATTATACTGAAAAAGTAAAAGCATTTAACCAGAAATACGGAATTATGTCGGACTGTATGATGGTAAATCCTCCAACGGCAATTAAATGTATAAAAGGTAAAGCCGAACTGATTTATTAAAAAACTATTATAAAATTCTATCAGGAATTTCACTAAGGACAAAAAAGCATTACTGGATTTTCAGCAATGCTTTTTATTTTTATGAATTTAAATTTACTGTGAAAAATTTACTTGCGAAGCAAAATTCACCATTCACCATCAAATTAAAGTTTATCCTTCAACGTTTTTCACGTTTTCTTTATACCATGAAGAATATTTCACGTAATTATCTGCAATTCTGTTCACTTCTCCTTCCAGAAGCTGCGAATTGATATCTTTGATTTTTCTTGCCGGAACACCGCCCCAAACTTCTCCTGATTTCACATGTGTTCCCTGCGTTACCACAGATCCTGCTCCAATGATCGAGTTTTCTTCCACAAGACAGTCGTCCATTACAATTGCTCCCATTCCGATAAGCACATTGTCTTTAATGGTACATCCGTGAACAATAGCATTATGACCGATGGATACATTGTTTCCTATATTCAGAGGATGTTTCTGATATGTACAGTGTAACATTGCATTGTCCTGAACATTTACTTTATTCCCCATTTTGATGTAATGAACATCTCCTCTAATCACCGCATTATACCAAATGCTGCAGTCTTTTCCCATGGTAACATCACCAATGATTGTTGCTGTTTCTGCTAAAAATGTATTTTCTCCTATTTGTGGGGCTTTCCCTAAAAGTTCTTTTATAAGTGCCATATTTTTTATTTTGAAAATTTTATAATGCGCCAAGTTGAAAATGCTCGATTGAAATCATAGATTGTAAATTACAGTGATAGCAAAAATCTAACTCCCAACTTCCGGCTTCTTATTTCTAATTGCGTATTTTTGTATCTCAAATTTAAAGAAAAAATGCGTACGATACTTATAGAGCCAACCGAAAACCCGAAAGTGATGAAATTTGTAGCAGATTACAACCTCATTCCGGGATCTTTGGAGTTGGACAGAGATTCAGATATTTCAGAAATTCCGATTGCTCAGGAGCTTTTCAATTATCCGTTTGTGGAAAGAATTTTCATTACGGCAAATTTTGTGGCAGTTGCAAAACAGGATACGGTAGAATGGGAACACGTGGCAGAAAGCCTTAAAAATATAATTGAGGACGAATTGCTTGCAAATCCGAGAATTTATCTTCAGAAGAAGAAAGAAATGTACCAGATCTATGCGGAAATGACTCCGAACCCGAATGTAATGAAATTTGTTTCGAACAAATTACTGCTTGAAGGTTTTGTAGAGGTAAAATCAAGAGACGCGGCGGAAGGTATTCCTTTAGCTCAGGCAATTTTCAATGAATTTGATTTTGCGAAGGAAGTTTTTATTTCCGATAATTTTGTGGCAGTTACGAGAGATAATTCTGTAGAATGGCATCAGGTAATGATGACGGTTCGTGCGTTAATTGCAGAATACCTGCAAAACGGAGGCGAAATTTCAAATATTGAAGCCCAGAAGCATGAAAATCCTGTTGAAAAAATCATCAACAGAGAATATACAGACGACGAACAGAAAATCTCAGATATTTTAAATGAATATGTAGCTCCTGCAGTAGAAAACGACGGCGGAAAAATTTCTTTAATGGAATATGACAAAGAAAACAAAACCGCAAAAATGCTTTTACAGGGTGCCTGTTCAGGATGTCCAAGCTCAACAGCTACACTAAAAGGCGGAATTGAAAATATTTTAAAACAGTTTGTTCCGGATTTAGTAGAAAAAGTAGAAGCTGTAAACGGATAAAAAACATAAGCAATCAGTAATATTTTAATTACTCGTTACCCATTGCTCATTATTTATATTTTATGAAAGGAATTTTATTAGTAAATCTTGGTTCGCCGAAATCTACGGCAGTAAATGATGTAAGAGAATATCTGGACGAATTCCTGATGGATGAAAAAGTGATCGATTACCGCTGGTTCTTCCGCGCGCTTCTGGTACAGGGAATTATCCTGAACACAAGACCGAAAAAATCTGCGGAAGCATATAAAACGGTTTGGACGGACGAAGGTTCGCCGCTTATCGTGATCACAGAAAAAATTCAGAAGAAACTTCAGAAAGTGGTGGATGTTCCTGTGGAAATCGGGATGAGATATGCGCAGCCGAGTATTGAAGCCGGAATTCAGAAACTGGTAGATCAGGGAGTTTCCGAAATTGTACTTTTCCCGCTGTATCCTCAGTATGCGATGAGCACGACAGAAACGGTGGTGGAAAAAGCAGAAGAAGTAAGAAAACAGAAGTTTCCGAAGGTAAAGATCAATTATATTCAGCCTTTTTACGATCGCGATATTTACATCAACTGTTTAGCGGAAAGCATCAGAGAAAAACTTCCTGAAAATTTCGACGCTTTGCAGTTTTCTTATCACGGTGTTCCGGAAAGACATATTTATAAAACCGATCCAACGAAAACATGTAATCTGAACGACTGCTGTTCCAGAGAAAGCAATCCGAGTCATACGTTTTGCTACCGTCACCAATGTTTTAAAACAACCAATCTGGTAATTGAAAAACTGAATCTTCCGAAGGAAAAAACCATTGTTTCTTTCCAGTCGAGATTAGGAAAAGACAAATGGATCGAACCTTACACCGATGAAACGCTTGAAACCATTCCTAAAAAAGGGGTAAAAAACCTAGCCATTGTCTGTCCGGCTTTCGTTTCAGACTGTCTGGAAACACTGGAAGAGATTTCCGTAGAAGGAAAAGAGCAGTTTTTACACGGCGGTGGAGAAAGTTTCCATTACATTCCGTGTCTTAATGATGAAGACCGATGGATTGAAGTGGTAAAAACACTTTGCGAGGAAAAACTTCATGAGTTTTATCTGGTGTAGTACCTTTTAAATCTCAAGAACAATAAAGAAGACCACAGAAAAATTTCTGTGGTCTTGCTTTTAAAAATATTATGGTATACTATTATTTTTTAATTAAGTTCCCTGCTTTTTGTCCGTTTACGGTTACTACATAAATTCCCGGAAGCATGTTACCCGGAAGCTGAATTTCCACTCTGTTTGCTCCGTCTGTTAATTTCACTTTCTCGGAAATTTCTCTTTTGCCTGTTAAGCTCATTACTTCTACTACTCCACTTCCTTCTTTACCATCGAATGAAACGGTAAATTTATCTGTTGCCGGATTTGGACTGATAGTGTAAAGCAATGCGTCCGAAACAGCCGTTTTTCCTGCTGCAGAAGTTCCGCCTCCTACTCCTACGGCATTCCATGCGTTGGTAACCTGAGTAACTTCAGCACTTCCTGCACCATATAAATCTGCTGCTGCCTGAAGAGAATATGTTCTTGCATTCAGGAAAGTAGATGAAGAAGACAAATAAGTAGTCAGCGTTCTGTAAGCAATTGCTGCTGCTTTATCCAGACCGATTCCTGTAACATTGTAAGCAAATCCTTTGTCATTGGTTCCGCTTCCTCCGGTTACCAATAAATAATACCAGAAATTAAGAACTCCCGAATTGGTATGAACCCCACAATAGTCATTGGTTTGGGAAGGAGTTACACAACCTGTTGTCGTTGTAGTTTTCCAGTATGTTCCAAGATAGGTATCCGGCTGTCCGTAAGCATTCGGGTTTGCCATATCTCTGATCACGTAGCTGAAATCTTCTCCTAATTTCCAACTATTCTGTGTAGGTCTTGCCCAACGTTCTATTGAATTTCCAAAGATATCGGAGAAACCTTCATTTAATGCTCCGGATTCTCTCTGGTAAGCAAGGTTTGCTGTTTTGGAAGTCATTCCGTGAGCAATCTCATGTCCGCAAACATCTAACGCTGTAAGAGGTTTTCCTCCATTGGTAGATGAACTTCCATCACCATACGTCATTCTCGTTCCGTCCCAGAACGCATTAAAATAGTTAGTAGAATAATGCACGTAAGATTTTATCGCAAAATGATTGTTATCAATACTCTTTCTTCCGAATTTAGTATACAGATAATCCAGCGTCATTTCCGCTCCCCAATGCGCATCAGTTGCATATTGATCTTTGTTGGTATTAACGTTATTCCATGTGTTATCCGCATCTGTAAAATCTACCGCTGAAGCATAGCTGGTTCCTTTTTTCAGGTTAAAGGTCTGCACTGCTGTTCCGCCGTTTCTTCCTGTTTCTCTCAGTCTGTAGCTTCCGTTGTAAGAATCTGATACGATGCTTCTCGTACCGCTGTATCCTGTAACTGCCGTTCCCGGTGCGTTTACTTCATGAATGATTGCATCAACCCCCAATACTTTTCCGTCTTTTGCATCTACAAAAACATATTGTCTGCTTAAAGGCTTCTCTGCATAGATATCAAATTTATAGGCTAATTTTAAGTCGTTCATTTTTTCATCTGACGGATCAGAGTAATAAACTACTTCACCTTTAGGAGCAAAAGAAGCATTGACATCATTAGATTCTTTTTTAATGAATTCTTCTTCTTCTTTATTCTGCCATTTGTAAGATTCAGCCCCTACAAATGCCATTGCATTCTGTAAAGCGATGTTTTCTGAAATTTTTGCGCTTTTCTCTAAATTTTTCGGAGTTTTAACGATCCATTTTCCGGACTCTCCTACAATCTTGCCGTCTTTTGTCTGTACAGCCATCATTCCGTATTCTACAGGAATACCATCAATGGTCTGCTGGAATCTGTGTGTTTCAAATCCCAATTGATCTTTTTCAAATCCCAACTTACGACCTTGAGCCTGAGAAAGTCTCTGCGAAGCTTCATCGAACAAAACGGGACTGCCCTGAAAAGCAGGTCTGTCTTTTTCGAATCTCATAAAATCTGCATGCAATCCGTCTTTCGCCGGAATTAATTTTGAAGGAACATTTTGCCCGAAAACAAAAGAGCATACAGCAACACTTGACACTAGGATAAATTTCATTTTCATAATAAATATTTAATGGTTTTAAATTTAATTAACATAAACTCTACACCAAATTAACGAAATAAATATTAATTATTCAATAGAAAATATATATCACAGAAAAAATCATAATTACGATTTTATAACAATTAACATTATTAATGTAAAATTTTATCTCAAAACAGATTTTATGTTAAAATATTTAATATAAATCATGTATTCTTGAATTAAAATTTTTCACTATGTAGTGCATTATAATTCAAAGTTGTTTGAATTATATACAAAAACTTCACTATTCTACAAAAACAAATAATCGATAAAATAAACAAATACCCCTATAAAAAAAATGCAAAATGATAAAAAAAATAGTAAATAAATAAAACACCCCCTTAAAAATTAAATAAATTTTTAAAATAAAATAATTTTTCATTACCTTTACCCTGTCAAATAAAAAGTTCAATCTCTTAAATAAAGAAATGATGAATGCAACTGTAGAAATTCTGAAAAATAAAATTGAGAACTTAAATGCTGAAATGCTTGAAGCTTTTGCACAAATGATAGAAAATTTTGAGACAGAAAGAACAGCAGAAATACCACAATTCTGCATGGATGAAATTCTATACAGAATTCAGTTTCATAAGGAAAACCCCAAAACCAAACTGGATTTCTATGAAAATATTTCTGAGCTGAAAAAGTTTTGTGCTTAAAATGAATATACTGCTCTCTTCTATCGCCAAAAACGACATAAGACTCCTTATGAGAGTTTTTAATGCCGAAGAACAAAATAAAGGCATTGATTTTTTAGAAGAACTGAAAAAATGTGTAAACGGAATTACAGAAAAAGAGAAAAAGAGATTTCAGGAAACTCTTGTTGAAACAATGCAGGATTTTCCCGTAAACATTCATTATCTTTTTGAGGATGAAGAACACATTTTAATTACAGCGGTATTCAAAATATAAATTAACGCAACTTCAACACTATTATTATATGCAAACCTCACGGATTTATCTGTGAGGTTTTTAATTATAGATTTACCATTTTTGCCGATCGTCTCCTCGTATTTCAAAACCAATCTCAGAAATCAGCGATTGTAAATCACAAGGATTCATTTCTTTTTCGATTTCTTTTATTAAATCATCATAAAGAGGAAAATAATGAATTTTAATGGCTTTCAGAACATATCTTTTATTATAAGGAGGCCAAAAACCTTTATTGATGTACGTATTGTTCTCCGCTATATACTTTAACATCTCAAATGCTTCAGGAGTTTTGTAGGCAGCAACCGCTTTTGCAAAATAAAGCACATTATTGTCTACGTTTTTATTTTCCGAGAGTTTATCTTTAATACTATCCTGAAAATAACTTTTTAATAAAGGAAAAAATACAGCATCCGGAAATATCTCGATACTTTTAAAAATATTCTCCAGACAATAACCATTAATATTTTGTTCAAAAACAGACAGCAAAAGCTTACCATCCTGTTTCTTTCTAAATTTACTTAATGCATAGCATGATGTTAGCTGATTGCCACAGTCCTTACTTTTAGTTTTTGCCCGTTCTTTAATCAAATGATAATATTTTTCATCAGGACCAATATCCTGAATCATCCAGTTGGAAATATCTAAATAAGAATGCTCTAATAAAACCCTCTCCGTCAATACTTTTTTCTGAATGGGAGACAATCCGTTTTTATCAAAAGCTTCTCTTATCATTACATCTGAAACTGAAAAATAACTTCCTGCATCTTCATAATACCACCATGCTACTTTAGCGGTATCACTTAGATGGTTGATCAGCAGATCAAAATATTCAGGTTCACTTCTGTTGATAATGGCTCTGTAAGCCACCACTCTTAACAGCGGTTTCTTCGCATCCATCAGTTCTATCAATTCTTCTTTAGATGCATTTCTTTCCAGAAAATTTTTGGCAACTGTATCAGAAACAGGGATTGCTTTCTCTTTAGAAAGCCTTTCAAGATAAGGTTTTAAATTTCCACTGAAATCATTAACGTCATATTCTTTTCTACATGATAAAGAAAGAACACAAATGGAAAGTGACAGAAATATTCTTTTCATTGAGAAGATTATCTCACCGGCGTTCTGAATTCACCATACCCCATTAATCCGTCATAATTTCTTCCGAAAGGAGCATAATATAAAAATGCCTGATAAAGATTTTCCGTCTGCCAGAAATTCCCGTTCACTTCACCGAAATTCAGCGTTCCGTCAGGATTTTTTGTTGCCAGAATGTAGTTGTAAAAACCCTGCTTCAGATATATTTTTGCTACATATTTTTTTGAAGCTTCATCATACTGCATCTGGTTTTCTTTACTTGGCTTAAAATTATTAAAACCTCCCAAAACAAAAATTTCTTTGTTTGTAGGTTCAGAATCCAGATAAAAATGCACCCATGAATAATCTGCTTCCCTCGTGGCATCTCTTTCTCTTCCCAGATCATTTCTTCGGTAATACCAAGCTCCGTTTACGTCCGGCTGATACTGGTAATTCAGCGGAAAAGCCCATACCGGATGAAGATAAGTCTGGTTGACTCCTTCCAACTGCTCGGTTGCACGAACCATATCTGCCGCCATATTCATATTTTTATTGTCAAAATAATAAAACTCGTTATTTCCGGGAAAAACCAATGACAACTGCTGAAAAAGAAGCTGGTTCCCCAATGTGGCACTTGGTTTTAAATTATTTATTATAACATTAGGATTATTGTTCTGCATTACATTCAGCGTCATGGAATTGACATTCGAGGCCAAATCTCCCCCTTTCGGAACGGCTTTCACTTCTACCCTTTGGTTGGCATCAGGTTTTCTGGCATCAGCAAATCTTGAAATCCCCAAAGCTAAAGTTGCCGCATCCTCCACGACGTAAAATCTTCTTTTAAAAAGAGGCTTCTCGGCAGAATCTTTATAAACGATCAGTTCAAAATTTCCTGAAATTTTTGGCTGCATTTTTTCATTCGGAAAGTTCAGTGTGTAATGCGTGTACGATTGCAGTGTGTTGAAAGAGTACTGAAATTTATCCAGCAAACCATTTAAACTTCCGTTGGCAAATTCCGTAAAAAACAGATTATCGTCTTCCCAGTTTCTATTGTAATGCTTAATCGTATATCTGTAAATTTCACTTGCGTTGGTAAGATCATCGAAACTTAAAACCAACTGCTGATTAAAATTAATAACCGGTGTTTCGTCATTGGTCTGTGGATTGAACAGTTGAATGCTCTGGATGTTCTGTCCAAAAACCAGTCCGCCCAAAGAAAGTAAAAGTAGCTGCAATGTTTTCATTATGACGAAGATAAAGAAAAATCGTTTTTAAACAACAAAGCAACATATCTTTATTCATTAAAAAATGCCTGAATTTTATCTTAATCGCAAAAGATTTTACATTTTAGTTATTTAACCTGAGTTCGGGATAAGTCTTCTTAACCGCAATGGTTAAACAAAGAGATTCAATTATCAGGAATTCAGCTTTTAAGATATACGAAGGCGTAAAACTTATCAAAGTAATACCATTTTTGTCTTTTTTAAATAAACGAAGTGCCTTTGTTTAGCTTACCAACTTTTAATAATTAAAAAAATCTTTTGTTTTTCTTTGCGATAAATTAATATAATGCTATAAATCAAATATCTAAATTTATTTCTTATCCCGAACTCAGGTTATTTAAGTTTAATAATTAAATAGGAAAAAAGCAAACATAAGTTTAAAAAATCAAAGATTTTTTCTCTTTGCTGGCTTTTGAAATACTTTAAATAAATCCAATAATCTTTTGCGGTTAAAATTTAAATCAAAACTATAAGTCTGTTTAAACTTTTATTTAACCGCAAAAGTCACAAAAGATCTACTATTTTTATTTGAAGCTGATCATTATAAATGAAAAAGCTCACAACAGTTTTTAAAAATCTTTGATTTTTATTCTTTTGAGCGCTTTGATTATTCTAAAAATTCGCTTTAAAATTATCTTTTGTCCCTTTTGCGGTTAATTCTGAAATTAGCTTAAACAAGTTTTATTTTTAAACAAAAACTTTTGTAGCTACCTTTGTTTCCAATAAAAATATTCAAAATATGCTTCAGATCCAAGGTTTCGTATTCAATTTTGCAAGCGAAAACACTTATATCCTTTATAACGAAAATAAAAAAGCATGGTTATTTGATCCCGGAAATATGAACGGACAGGAAACCAAAGCGATCGAAAGTTTCATTTCAGAAAATGAATTGACAATCGAAAAAATTCTTCTCACGCACGCTCATATTGATCATGTTTTAGGCTTACAATGGGCTTTTGACACGTATAAAGTCCCTGTTCTGATGCACAGAGAAGATAAGGAAGTGTTGGATATGTTTCAGATCAGCGGGATGAGATTCGGTTTTGAGCTGGATCATATTCATGTGGAAATTCAATATATTAATGAGGGTGACGAACTGGATTTTGACGGAGAAAAGTTTAAAATCTATCATGTTCCGGGGCACTCTCCGGGAAGTGTGGTTTATCATAACGAAAACCAGAAGTTTATTGTTTCCGGAGATGTTCTGTTTGAAGGAAGTATTGGAAGAACCGATCTTTATAAAGGAAACTACGAACAATTAATTGACGGAATTAAGACCAAACTTTTCATTTTGGATAACGACACTCAGGTTTTCTCCGGACATGGAAATCCTACGAAAATCGGGTTTGAGAAGGAGTATAATCCGTTTTTTAAGTAAGAGTGTTTGAGTGTGGGTGAGCTAAGAGAGTTTAGATACGAACCTTACTGTTTTAATCTAAATTGATTTGCATTTGATTACAAACAGGGTTGTTTCATATAAAGTACTGTTCACTTACGGATATAAATTTAAATTAATGACAGAAAAATTCCCTGCTATAAACAGTACGCTTGATCCCGTACATCTCGGATATCTTATTCAACAAAAATACGGACTGAGCGCTAAAACCGAGTGCCACATCTTTCGGCTTGCCATGAATCATTTGTACATGGTTCATGATGAGGAAAAGAAATTTGTTTTCAGGGGGTATACTCATCATTGGCGGACAAAATCTGAAATTGAGGAAGAACTAAAGCTTCTTCTTCATTTAAAAGACGCAAACCGGCAGGTTGCTTTTCCTATTGCAGACAAATTCGGCGACTATATTCAGAAAATTGAAGCAACGGAAGGAAAAAGGTTCGGGGTTTTATTTTCTTATGCGAAAGGCATAAAAACGGCAAAACTCTCACCTGAAACAAGTTTTCTGATCGGACAGGCTTTAGCCAGAGTTCATCAGTCGGCAGAGCATTTTGAACTGAACAGGATTTCTTATGATGCGAAAAATCTGCTTACAAACCCTGTTGAAAAGATAAAAAAAATCTTTAACGATGGTAATCCCGAAGTTATTTTTCTGGAGAAATTATCTGAATTTTTAAGCCTTAAATTCGAAACTTTCGATAGACAGCAAATGAGATACGGAAGCGTACATCTTGATGTCTGGTTTGATAATCTGCACATTGATAATGAAAAGGAAGTTACTTTTTTCGATTTTGATTTCTGCGGAAACGGCTATTTATGTTTTGATATTTCCTACTTCCTGTTTCAGCTTTTGGCAACGAACCTGAACGAGGAAGAATATCGGGTAAAATCAGAAAGTTTTTTACAGGGTTATGAAACGGTAACAGCAATCAGCAACGAAGAAAAAAAGTTCTTATCTTACGCCTGTTTAGCTGTCATGATGTATTACATCAGTGTGCAGTGCGACAGATTTGAATTCTGGACAAATATCTTCCTGAATGAAGATCATCTGAAAAGAATGGTTGGAAATTTAAAACGATGGATGGCTTATCACAAAATTGAAATTGAATAACCTTCATAAAAACAAATAACTAAAAATATGGAACAGGAATTAAACAAATACATTGGTACCGATGGAATTATTGAAGTACAAAGCAGAGAACGAAGTGCCTGCAAATTATTATCCACAGAACGTACAGATCACTCTGTTATTTTAAATTTTGAAAGTATTTTTCCGGTAAGAGAATTAAATTTTAAAGATGTTCCCGATTGGAATATTGAGCTTTCCCGAACAGCTTTTGGAAAAAACTTCACTTTCATCGTTGGCGGACAGATTGAAGAGCCGGATAACAATACAATAAGATTTACAGAAAACGAAAGAAATTTAACCGTTACCATAGATTTTAATGAAAGCACGGTAAAAGAAACGATGCTAAAATACATTGATGAGCTTATCCCGAAAAAATAAATAAGGTCTCTATGGACAAATTGGAGAAAGAAATTCTGAAAAGGACTTCTTATATGAACAACTCAAAATGGTTCAGGTTACTGATAGAAATACAGGATGCAGAAATTAACATTCAGTCTGCATATATTAAGTTTCTGCTGAACGACAGAAAATACAAATTTCATCTTGGAGGTTTTAAAGAGAAAGGTTTTGGAGACGTAAGCGAACTGGGACCATTCAGATTTAAAGAAATTGAATGGATTCTGATTCCTGAAAGACATGAAACAGAACGTTGGAACAGAAATGAAAAGCTGACATCAGAATTTTTTTTTCAGCCGATAGAAAAAATTGAACAGATCATAAAAAATTTGGGACTGTTGGAATATGAAATAACAGAAGAGGGACTGAGAATTTTTGGATATAAATAAAAAGTTACTCATATTCTTTCAAAACAACAATTGTAAATAAACTAATACCTAAAATTTAAAATAAAATTATTAAACATGAACAAAGAAGAACTGGTAAGAAAACTGGCAGGAGAATCATTTAAAGAATATTTAGAAGCATGTAACGAATTGCCGGATTATGCAAAAAATGGTGGAGAACTGAATCAGGAAATCATAGAACGTGCATTATTTGTCAATCTTTTTCCTTTTTGGGCAAACCATAAGGATTTGAAAGATAAATATGACGAGATAACAAGCGAGCTACCCAACCATTCAGACTTACTTCAAACCGACCATAAGTATGATTTAATGGGAATTACCGTTTTTGTTAACGGGTTAATGAATGGGATATTCGATGTATCGGGATTTTTATGGGCTAGTAATGGATATATGAGCAGTAAAGTCTCCTGCGATTCTATATCAGAATATTATAAAGAGCAGGGCAAGGATAAAGAAGCAGCCTATTTTCAAGAACTCGGCGAATGGTTCTTGACAATCTATTCCGCAACAACCGATGTATTCCGAGCTATTATGAATATCAAATCATGGAATGAGCAAATGGTGATTGGTCTTACGAATTTCTTAAATAAAAGCTTAAGCCAATATGGTATTTTCGAATGGATCTTAAGCGGATTATACGAAGTTGTAGACGACCCGTTAATTAAAGAAAAGGTATTTGATCATTATATTGATTCCTTCAAAAAAGCCAGAGAAAACCTGAAAAAAGAAAAAAATAAAGAAGGAGCAGATCAGATTACCGGGAAATTGAAAAATTTGAGAAAATTGGCTAAAGGACAAAATGTTTAAAGTTTAGATAGTAATAATATTGTAATGTATTCTTTTAGGAAAAATAAATTTTCATCATTAAGCGAAGCACTTGAAAATCCAAAGAATTGTAAAAAACTAAGTCTGCTGTTTATAGAATACAATCTAAAGGACAAAGGTGCCATTTTTTCGCAATTTATCAACTTAAGAACCTTAGAAATTCAGGCACATCCTTTTATTTATAATTTGGATGATTTTGAACTTCCGAAAGAAATTGCTGAATTGAAAAAATTAAAAAAAATTTCACTCCTAAATCTTCCATTAAAAGTTTTTCCTGAATGGCTCACCCGAATAAAATCGTTACAGTATTTAATGATTCGAGGAAATGATATTGATACAGTTCCTGAGACAATATCGCAATTAGATCAATTAAAAACATTACGTATTGAAAACTGCGAACTGAATAAATTACCAAAAACCCTCAACCAAATGTTAAACTTAAAATATTTAGGTTTGTGCGAGACAAAACTTACAGATTTAAATCCTGATCTTTTTCCAAAAAATTTAAAAGAAATAAATTTATCCGGCTCAAGAAGATACAAAGATGATGATTTTGAAAATTTGAAAAGAACAATGAAAAGAACTAAGATATAAATAAGTATATAATGATTATGGAAAATCCAATAAAAATAGGTAATCATTATTATGATATAAACAGTGAACATTTCTCATTGAAATGGGAAGAATCTCCAATTAATTTTAATGACTTATCTTATCTGAAACAGTTTCCTAATCTTATATCTGCCAATTTTTACAGTTCAAATCTCAATGATGAAGGATTAGCTCATGTCTCAAATTGCTGTAAAATTGAAAATTTAGATTTACAGGACACTGAAATTACGAACGATGGCATAAAATATTTAAAAAATTTAGAATTTCTGCAATATCTTCGGTTAAAAGGCAATACACAACTTACAGACGAATGTATTCCATATTTGACAGAAATAAATAATTTACTAAATCTGCAAATTCAGGAAACATCAATTACTGAAGTTGGTTTGAAAAAATTAACGGTAATGAAATATATGAATATGATTACCATTCAGGTTTGGAACAATAATTTTACATTTGATGGTCTTTCAAAAATATCCCGTGAACTTCCGCACTGTGAAATTTTAGCAAAAAGCAACGGATCATTTTGCAATGGTGAATTTGAAGGAAAATGGAAACATTAAATGAAGGCTTTTGAAAATAAAAACCGTCAGAAAAACTCCTGACGGTTTTATCAATTATATGAAGAAATAAATTTTAGAAATCCAGCGTAATGGAAGCTCTTACCGCAGCACCCATAATTGGTCTTGCCATAATAATTCCGTCTCCCGATGGAGATCCGGCTCTTGGATCACCTTCTGTAATACCGATGGTATTAAAGATATTGGTTCCGTCCACCGCAAAACGGATTTTGCCTAACTGATAAGAAGTTCCCGCTCCAAATTCTGAGAAAGAAGGCAGAGTCTGCGCATTTTTCTCATCCTGAAAACGTTTTCCGTAGTAATTCATGCTTACATAAGCTCTCCATTCTTTGGTAAGATTTACCGCAGGAGAAATATTAAAGTAGAATTTCGGCATTCTTCTCACGGTATTTCCGTCATAATTGAATGTAGATCCGTCTGCATTTCTTCCCGTGAAGTCTTTGTATTTCGGACTTTGGATCGTTCCGTTGAAAGTTACTTCAAACACGTTGTTGAATAATCTTGCGTATCCTTCCAGCTCAACTCCTAAGTTCGTGGTATTTGCAAATTTGTTCTCTGAGCTTCCGTCTGAATACACATCGGTAAATGAAAGATTTTTCAATGTAGAATAGAACGGAATTACCGCCACATCAAACGTTCTTGAATAGTACTTATATCCCACTTCCAACTGATTGGTTGTTACCGGCTTTACAACAGATAAATTATTCATATTGTTGTAGTATGCTTCCTCATTCGGCGATCTGAAACCATTGGAGAAACGGGCATACACTGCATTTTCTTTATTGATTTTATAATTCAGCGCCGTTGTGAAAGAAACTTTATTCACATCAAAATTCCAGTACGTGTATTTATTGCCTAAAACAGACATATTTTCGTCCGCAGTGGTTGTTGCAAAACTGTGCGTTCCGTCAGTAGTCAATCCGGAATTGTTAAGGTTTCCGCTCGTTGTGTTCACCCCGTAACCTTTATAGAAATCTCGGCTGTAACGAATTCCTCCGTTAAAACTAAGATCATCGGTAATGTTGTAATCCAAATTCAGGTAAAGATCATTCAGACTTCCCTGAATCTGAGAATCTCTCAACAGGAACGACATATTGGTAACCCCATTGTACGTTTTAGAATAACCTACACTGTTTGGCGTTAATGAAGTATCTACCAAATTCAAAAGTTCCGGTTTATCTGAGGCTGTGGTTAAAATATTGCTCCAGTTCCAGTATTGGTGAGACTTCCAGTTAGATTTGTAGAAGCCAGCCGTTACATTCCCTTTATCAAACTTATAACTGAACTGCAAATCGTTCACAAAATTATTCATCTGCTTATCAATTGCCCAGAAACCTAATTTCTGAACGTAGCCCGGATTTACCACCGCTCCGTTGCTTACCATTGAATATTGGAATGTATTTCCTGCAATTCCTGCCCCTTTGGCAAAATCAGCCGCACTTTGAGGTCCGCCTGCAGGGAAAATTCCTGTATAATTCATATTGATATTGGTATATCTTGTCTTGTTTAAAACAGAGAAATTGCTGCCCAAATCATATTTGAATTCCGCTCCCAGAACATCAACTTTCGGATGAATTCCATCCTCTAAATTTCTGCTGAAAAAACCTCCGCCTACTTGTGGAATATTCAACTGACTGATGTTTCTGTAACTGTACGTTCCGTAATTGGCATCAAAACCGGAAAACTCTTTCAGATCATTTCCGTTCTGTACCAAAGGAATCGGAAGGAAGAATGTATTTCTGTCATCAAGTTTTTTGTAATAGATTTTGGCATAACCTTTATCGAAAACATATTTCAGATTCATTCTGATCTGTCCGCCCTGATTGGCTTTAAAACCTGTTTTTCTGATTCCGTCATCCGTTCTGTAAAAACCTCCTACATTGAAGAATAATTTGTCCTGAACCAAAGCTCCTCCTACATTTACATCAGTACGCATTAATCCATAAGTACTGGTTTCCAGTTTTGCCGTTCCTCGGAAATCGTTTCCGCCTTCTTTGGTAATAAAGTTAATTAAACCTCCCGGAGAATTGTTCGCAAAAATAGAACCTGAACCTCCTCTCAAAGCTTCTAATCGACTTACCGAATTGTCTACACGGAAGAAATTATCTGCATTGGCAAACTGTAATGCTCCGTCTTCAAACACTGGAAGACCATCTTCCTGAACCTGTACAAATTCATACGCTCCCGCAGAAGGAATACCTCTTGCGAAAAGGTTGTTTCCTACTTCACCACCGGAAGTTTCTACCGCAAAACCGGGAACACGCTGTAGCAAAGCTGCCGTACTGATCGGGTTTTGTTTCTGGATTTCTTTTGCTGTAAAAGTAGAAATCGCCGTACTCGATTCTATTTTCTTTTTCGGGTTAGAGTTACCCGTAATAACCACCTGTTCGATGGAAGCCGATCTCGTGGAATCTTTAGGAGTTTCCTGAGCGTATGCATTGTTGTAATACAAGGTTGCAATACCGGCAAGTAAAAACATCGATCTTTTTTTCATAGCCTTATTTGATTTTTATTTGTTAGTTTTAATTCTTTTTTAATTTGAGATACACTCCGTTTGTCCATCCGAAACCATCCTGATTAGGATATTCTCCGCCTCCTGCAACGGTTTCGATGTCTAAAGCATTGTATTTTTCCATCAGTTTTCCGGTGTTTTTGTACACTCTTTCCACATTGCTGCACCAGTTGTTTTTAATTTTTTCAGCCAGATCATCAAATCCGTAGTTTTTCATCGACTGATAACCCAACCATTGATACGGCGCCCAGGCGTTTGGAAAATCCCATTGCTGACCTGTGTTTTGAGTCGTCGTTACCAAACCTCCCTGATACAGAAATTTTTCTTCAATATTTTTTGCAACTGCCTTTGCCTGATCTTCACTCGCAATTTTCAGGAATAAAGGATAAAGAGCAGCAATATGTTCAGACGGTGTGTTTGTGTTTTTTTGAATATGATAATCCTTGTACGTTCCGGAAGTTTCGTCCCAGAAATACTGATCTATTATTTGTCTTCGCTTTGCTGCTCTTTCAGAATAATCAATTTCTTTTTCATTTAATTTTTGAAGCGATGAGGATTTTGCGAGTGTTTTTTCCAAATGCCATAAAAGGCAGTTCAGATCAACTTCGGCAAGATTCAACGTTTCAATAGTCTGTATATGTTCTCCGTCTGCAAACCATCTGCTGGAAAAATCCCAACCCGATTCGCAGGCGCTTCTGATGTTTCGGTAAAATTCTTCTCCCGCATTTTCACTGTCTTCAATATCAATTAAATAACTTTCAGGACGCGGTATGTTTTCAGCATCATAATATCTGTTCAAAACATCTCCGTGAATTGTTTTCACTACTCTGTTTACCGCTGAACCATTTTCCAGTTTTTCAGCTCCGTTCATCCAGAAAGCATATTCTTTTTCTAAAGTATTGTGATATTTGATGTAAATATTTTCGTCTTTCGTTGTTTCGAAAAGCAGATCCAGCATCAACGAGAAATAGGGCGGCTGAGAACGGCTTAAGAAATGAGTGCGGCTTGCATTCGGTACAAATCCTACATTCTGAATGAGATACGAACAGTTTTCAATAATATTTTCCATCATTTCCACCCTTCCTGAAACCTGAAGCCCCAACATGATGTAATAACTGTCCCAGTAGAAAAATTCATTGAAGCGACCTCCCGGAACCACATACGGTTTTGGAAGTTTCAGCAACGTTCCTTTTTCCTCATAGGCTGTTCTTGTCAGTTCATCCCATAATTTTTCAATATGTTCTTCAATCGGGAGATGATTTTCTCTCTGAATCGAAATTTTAGCTCCTAAAAAATCGAAATTTGACAGGACAAATTCTTTCAGATTAAAATTTTCCGACTGTTTTTCCGCTTCATATTTTGCATTAATTTCTTCGACCGGAAACAAGGGAACCGCATCCGTCATCATCTTCTGATCTTCAAAAACCTCTGATCTCTGCACATCATCAAAAAGAGCCTGAATTTCATATATATATAACTGCTTCTTCATTTTATTTTTTAGGATTTATTTTTAATTTGTTCATAATAACTGCTGAAACAATCAACAGTGAAAGCGGTATTAATGAAAGGTAAAATGCCTGCTGTCCGCTGAATTCCTGAAACACAAAACCTGTAATAATCGATCCGATAGTTCCTCCGATTGCCGAGAAAACCACAATTAAACCCGACATTGCGCTGTGTAAATATTTCGGAATCGAGGCTAAAATCACCGAGTTGATGCTTGGATAAATCGGAGCCAGTAAACCGCCCATCAAAGGAAATAAGTAAACAACCAAAGGGGCATTTAACCAAGTCGTTCCCGCATCAATGCTAATATTGTGAGTTAAAGGCAGAACCAATAAAATACTTATGGCAAAACCTACCACGCAAAACGAAACCACATAAATCCAACTGAATTTTTTAGAGAAAAAACCCGAAAGAAATCTTCCCAGTGCGAAAGCTCCCGCCAAAACGGCTCCCGCCTGAATACTCATGGAAGTCGGAACTTTTAAAATTTCCTTGTAAAAAGTCGGCGTCCAGGTCTGGAAACTCTGCTCTACCAAAACAAAAAGAAAAGCACACAGTAAAAAGTACAGGACTTTTTTATAGCTGAATAAACTCACGCTGTTTTTCAGATCTCCGAGCAAATCTGTTTTTTCGCTTCTCGCTTCATGTTCATCTAATTTTGTGAAGAATAAAAACAAAAATGAAAGTGTGGAAATCCCTCCCAAAACCCAATACACATTCAGCCAATGGGTCGATCTCGGATTATGGTCGTCTATGAATAAGCTGAATAAAACATTTCCCATTAATACGCCGATCATAAAAAAACCTTCCAGATAACCCATAAAACTTGAATGCTCTTTATCTGAATCCGTTACCAAACCAATGGAAGTGAAAACGGAAATCTTAATTAACGCAAAAGAAACTCCGACGATGGTAAACAGCAATTTGAAAAACAAGAATTCGTTGGCAAAAGGCATTACGAAACACATGCAGCTCACCAAAAACAAGGCAATAAGCATCGATCTTTTAATTCCTATTTTAGGTAAGAACGAAGCCAGAATGAATGAGCAGATCGCAATCGGCAGATCTTTAAAACCCTCCAGAACACTTGCTGAAGATTTGGAGATCCCGAAATTCTGCTGCATCTGTAAAATTACTGTTCCCACAGAATTCAGAAGAATCGCGAAAACAAAATAATTTAAAAATAAAACTGCCTTAATATTGAAATTTTTCATTCATATAATTTCTTGTGGGCTAAGATATATTCATTTGCCTTAACATTAATTTAACATCATAAATGAATATTTGAACTATATTAATATAATTATTATTTTAGGCTTCAAAATATGATTAACTAAATGAAAGTCACTTTTGAACGTGTTGTCCCCGATGAAAAGAGCTCTTTTCGCACCATTCACAACAATTCTCCCATCTCGGAATTTAAATGGGAATACCATTATCATCCCGAAATTGAGCTCGTCTGTATAGTTTCCGGGAGCGGAACAAGGCACGTTGGTTATCACAAAAGCAATTATACGAACGGAGATCTTGTGTTAATAGGTTCCAATATCCCCCACTCCGGTTTTGGACTGAATTCTATCGATCCGCATGAAGAAATTGTTTTACAGTTTAAGGAAGAAATTCTGCAGTTTCCGCAACAGGAAGTTGAAGCAAGATCCATTAAAAATCTTCTGGAACTGTCAAAATACGGAATTCATTTTCATGATGAGGTTCATATCAATATGCTTCCGAAACTAAAGCTGATGCTGAAATCTGAAGGCTACAAAAGATATCTTTTATTGCTGGAAATTCTTTTTGAGCTTTCAAAATGTGATGATTACGAACTTCTGAATAAGGAAATTATGCCTTACACGATTATTTCCAAAAACAAAACAAGACTGGAAAATATTTTCACTTACGTGGAACATCATTATGATAAAGAAATTGACATTGAGGACGTCGCCAAACTTGCCAATCTTACTTTACCTGCATTTTGTAATTTTTTCAAAAAAGCAACCCAGATTACCTTCACCGAATTTGTGAACCGCTACCGCATCAATAAAGCCTGTTTACTGATGGCACAGGACAAAAGTATTTCAGAATGCAGTTATAGCTGTGGCTTTAATAACGTAACGTATTTCAACAGAATGTTTAAAAAATATACCGGAAAAACGCCTTCCGAATTCATGAAAAATTTTCCACAGAACAGAGTGAATGTAGATTTAAAGGTAGAGGAAGAAGTAAAAATAAAAGCCGGTTTTTAGCAAAATAAATTGTGGATAACTCTGTGGATAAAATTGTGGATAACTTTTTTACCTAAATTTAAATAATTCATTTTCAAATTATTACAAAACAAAAAAAGCTGTTCAAAAAGAACAGCTTTATGTATTTGAATTGCAAAGCCATCAACTGACAGCCCGCTATTATTATCAGCCAAAAATTACTTCCACTTGATATTGCATCCCATGCTTGGTTTCTGAATTTCTTCCTGCGGTTCTCCCAACAAAAGATTTTCGAAAGCAATAATCAGATCTTCTCCTGTTACTTCTTTGTGATTTCCCGGTCTGGAATCATCCATCTGTCCTCTGTAAATTAAATCCAGCTTTTCATCGAAGAAAAAGAAATCCGGTGTGCAGGCTGCATCATATGCTTTTGCGATTGCCTGACTTTCGTCGTATAAATAAGGGAAATCAAACTTTCTTTCAATTTGGAATTCAATCATTTTTTCAGGAGAATCTGCGGGATATTTTTCCACATCATTCGAGTTGATGGCGATAAATTCAATTCCTCTTTCGTTGTAATCTTCATACAGTTCGGTTAATTTATCAATTACATGAAGAACAAACGGACAGTGGTTGCACATAAAGATTACCAAAGTTCCTTTTTCGCCTTTCAAATCATCCAAAGACTGAATTTCGTTACTTTTTGACGGGTTCGGAAGCTCAAAAAAAGGAGCTTTTGTACCCAGTTCGATCATATTTGAGGGAGTATTCATAACTTTTTTATTTGGTTACAAAGATATAGAATTTCTTGATTATTATAGTATGGAGGATGGATGCGAGAAGATGGAAGTCTCAGAAATTACCATCGATTGAATGAGACTATAAACTATATTAATTTTTACGATAATCAAAATATCAACACATTAAAAATACTTCCAGCTCCCATCCTTCAAGCATCCAGCCAAATTAAAAACATCTTCAAAATCTTACTTTAAAAGTTAAAGCGTAAAATTTGTTTGGAAGATATCCTCAAAAGTTTGTAGTTTTGCTAACACTGTTAGTAATTAAAAATCATGGGTCTTCACGAACGTCGGCAAAGAGAAAAAGAAAATATACGCGCCAGTATTCTGGATGCGGCATTTTCTTTGGCTAAAACCGAAGGATGGGCATCCCTTTCCATGAGAAAAATTGCCGATGCCATAGAATACAGCGCACCGGTGGTTTATGATTATTTTGAAAACAAAGAAGCGATTTTGTATGAAATTTCGCTGAATGGTTTCAACTGTTTACACATAGAGCTGCTGAAAGCCCAGAGAGAATATGAAGCTCCGGACGAACAACTTAAAGCTATTGTGGATGCTTACTGGAAGTTTGCATTTAAAAACAAAGAGTATTATCAGCTAATGTTCGGATTGGGAATGCAGTGCAGCGGAAAAGGAATGATGAAGGAAGAATTTTCTTCTTTTCAGAATATGCTTTACGAGTGTACGTACGAGATTATTAAGAAAAACGGATCAAATCCTGATAACGCCTGTCATATGTCACACGCCTTATTTTCAGCAGTTCATGGTTTGATATCAATTATGATGATGCGTAATGACGATATTCCTTCTACCATGAACAAAACGACTTTAGATGAAACAGTTTCTGCTTTCATTAAGTCTTTATAAATTTTTTTGAACTAAAAATTAACATCGTTAGGAATATTAACACCCATTAATGTAAATTATTCATTTAAACCGAATTAAAAATTAAAAAAACAATCATGCAGAATGTAAACAATTAATTATTGATCTTTTTTTACTTTAACAATTAACACCGTTAGCAAAAGTAACACACTTCACAAATCATATAAGTCATATTTAACCAACATTAAAAAGTTCTTCTCATGGAAACAACGATCTAAAATTACATTAAGAATTTTGAATTTTTTTTAAACTAAAAATTAACACCGTTAGAAAAAATAACATAATTCAAATTAAAAACATCACTACTTAATCTAACACTTCATTAAAAATTAAACTCAAAATGAAAATATTTGGAAAAATAAGACTCATTGTACTAATCTCAAGTATTATTCTTTTACAAAACTGCACAAAGGCTGCAGAAGGAGCCAACGCTGCACCACCCGCTCCTGAACTTCCTGTTTACACCGTTATTTCATCACCGGCAACAACCTATCAGGAATTTCCGGCTGCTTTGGAAGGAAAAAATAACGTGGAAATCCGGTCTCAGGTCGACGGATATTTAGATAAAATCTATGTGGAAGAAGGCGCATACGTAAGAGCCGGACAGCCATTATTTAAAATAGATTCAAGAGCTTACGGAGAGCAGATGAATATGGCAAATGCCAATTTACAGGTTGCCAATGCCAATATCCAGAAAACTAAAGTAGAAGTTGACAGGCTGGAACCTCTTGTTGCTGCAAAAGTCGTTTCTGAAGTACAATTGAGAACGGCAAAAGCAAATTACGCCGCCGCAGTTGCCGCCGCTTCACAGGCGAAAGCATCAGTTGGAGGAGCAAAAATCAATATCGGATTTACAACGATTACAGCTCCGGTAAGCGGATACATTGGAAGAATTCCTCACAAAAAAGGAAGTCTGATCTCCAGAACAGACCCGAATCCGCTGACTTTATTATCAGACATTAGCGAGATTTACGCCTACTTTTCTTTGAGCGAACTTGATTTCATTGCTTTTCAGAATAAATATGAGGGCGCAAGTCTGGAAGAAAAACTGAAAAATATGCCGATGGTGGATTTGGTGATTGCAGACAACAGCATTTATCCGCAAAAAGGAAAAATGAGCATCGTAGACGGACAGTTTGACAAATCTACAGGAGCAATCAGCGTTCGTGCGGTTTTCCCAAATACCAACGGAACGTTGAGAACAGGAAATACAGGCAGAGTTCGTATGCCTCAATTGATATCGAATGCAGTGGTTATTCCTCAGGAATCTACGTTTGAAATTCAGGATAAAACTTATGTTTACGTGGTTGGCAAAGACCAGAAAGTAACCGGTAAGCCTGTAAAAATTTCAGGAAAAACTGAAAACTATTATTTCATTTCCGAAGGAATACAACCGGGAGAAAAAATCGTATTCACCGGAATCGGAATGTTAAAAGATGGTGCTTCGATTAAGCCGAAAGCGATTTCATCCGACAGCTTACTGAAAGCAAAACCATTATAACCGTTTAAACTTCTTTAACCACAAAAGTCATAAAAGTTTTTAAACATTTTAGTCAAATGAAGTTTAGATCACTGACTATAATACACATAAATTTCAGAAAATCTTTGATTTTCATTTTTTGTAAACTTTTAATAATCTTAAAAAATTACCATTGTCTTTTGTTCCTTTTGCGGTAAGAATATCGTTTAAACTACATTAAAAAATAAACTTCTTATGTTAAAACAATTTATAGAAAGACCGGTACTCTCTACCGTGATCTCCATAATACTTTTATTATTGGGGGCGCTCTCCCTCTTTAATTTACCCATTGCTCTCTTTCCGGATATTGCTCCGCCGAGCGTTCAGGTAACGGCATTTTATCCGGGAGCAAATTCGGAGGTTGTTGCACGTTCTGTAGCTACGCCTATCGAAGAAGCAGTGAACGGGGTTGAAAACATGACGTACATGACTTCCAACTCCAGTAACGACGGTACGATGACGCTGAATGTTTTCTTCAAGCAGGGTTCTGATGCAGATAACGCAGCAGTAAACGTACAGAACCGAGTATCGAAAGCAATGAGCCAGCTTCCGCAGGAAGTTGTTCAGGCCGGAGTTTCTACGCAGAAAGTACAAAACAGTATGATCATGTTCATGGGGCTATCCAGTAACGATCCTAAACAATATGACGAACTATTTTTACAGAATTATCTGAAAATTAATATCATTCCACAAATTCAGCGTATTCCCGGAGTGGCGCAGGCGCAGGTTTTCGGAACGAGAGATTATTCCATGAGACTCTGGCTGAAACCGGACAGATTAGCAGCAAACGGACTTTCGCCACAGGAAGTTCTGAACGCGGTAAAAGATCACAATTTAGAAGCCGCTCCGGGTCGTTTGGGACAGGGAAGCAAGGAAACTTATGAATATATTTTAAAGTATAAAGGAAAATTAAACAAGAACGAAGACTACGAAAACATTGCTATTAAAGCCAATACAGACGGTTCATTTTTAAGATTAAAAGATGTGGCAAGAGTAGAATTCGGATCTTATACCTATACAGCAGCTAACAGAGTGGACGGGAAACCGGTAGCCGGATTTGCGATTATGCAGACTGCCGGTTCCAACGCCAACGAGATCTTAACAGAAATTGAAAAACAGGTAGACCAGTTCAAAACAACGCTTCCAAAAGGAGTAGAACCGATTATCATGTACAATTCTAAAGATTTCTTAGACGCGTCTATTCATCAGGTTGTTGAAACTTTAGTGATTGCATTTATCCTCGTATTCATTGTAGTGTATATTTTCCTTCAGGATTTCAGATCTACTTTAATTCCGGCGATTGCGGTTCCTGTTGCGATTATCGGTACATTTTTCTTCTTACAGTTATTTGGTTTCAGTATCAATATGCTGACTTTGTTTGCTTTAGTACTTGCGATTGGTATTGTAGTGGATGATGCGATTGTTGTTGTGGAAGCGATTCACTCCAAAATGGAACATACCGGAATGCCTGTGGAACAAGCCACAACAAGTTCGATGAGTGAAATTTCCGGAGCCATTATTTCCATTACTCTGGTGATGTGTGCCGTGTTTATCCCGGTTGGTTTTATGCAGGGACCTGCAGGAGTTTTCTACAGACAGTTTGCCTTTACACTGGCAATTGCCATTATGATTTCTGCGGTGAATGCCTTAACATTAAGTCCGGCTCTTTGTGCTTTATTATTAAATGATCCTCAGGGAGAACACGGTGAACATGGTAAGAAAACAGGTTTCGGAGCGAGATTTTTCAATGCTTTCAATACAAGCTTTAATAATTTAACGAAGAAATATATTTACAGTCTTAAATTTTTAATTAAAAACAAATGGGTTGCGGTCGGAGGACTGATTTTGCTGACTGCCGCAAGTGTTTTCTTAATTAAAAAAGCACCGTCAGGATTTATTCCTACCGAAGATCAGGGTTTCATTTTGTATGCAGTGAATACTCCTCCGGGAAGTTCATTGGATAGAACACATAACGCAACAGAACAGATCGATAAAATCATCAACGGAGAAAAAGCGAAAAAAAATCTCTGGGTTGCAGACGGTCTGAATTTCATCAGTAATGCCAATGCTTCTCCGTATTCCGCAGGTTTCATTAAATTAAAAGACCATGATCAGCGAGGTGAAATCAGCGATCCGGATCAGATTGCAGCAGGATTAACAGGGAAAGTTTCGCAGGTGAAAGATGCCAATGCATTCTTCTTCAACTTCCCTACCGTTCAGGGATTTGGTAACGTTTCCGGTTTTGAATTTATGCTTCAGGACAGAACGAACGGCTCTTTGGAACAATTAGGAACCAATACTCAGGCTTTCATCGGAGAATTAATGAAACGTCCGGAAATTGCCTTCGCCTTTACAACGTATGCAGCAGGAAATCCACAATTCACGATTGAAGTTGATAATGATAAAGCCAATCAGTTAGGCGTTTCAATTACAGAATTGATGCATACGATGCAGATCTATTACGGAAGCAGCTTTGTTTCAGATTTCAACCGATTCGGAAAATACTACAGAGTAATGGCTCAGGCAGATATTCCTTACCGTACCGATGCGAATTCTCTGGAAGGAATTTATGTTAAAAATAAATCCGGCGAAATGGTTCCTGTAAAAACATTGGTGACTTTAAAAAGAAGTTTCGGACCTGAAACGGTGACCAGAAACAACCTGTTCAATGCGGTAACAATCAATGGAACACCGAAGCCGGGTTACAGCACCGGAGATGCGATTAAAGCAGTGGAAGAAGTAGCCCAGAAATCACTTCCGAGAGGTTATGGGTACGAATGGACAGGAATCACCCGTGAAGAGATTAAAACAAGCGGACAGACTACTTTTATCTTTATGTTAAGTATTTTGTTTGTCTATTTCTTACTGGCAGCTCAATACGAAAGTTACATTCTTCCGTTTGCCGTTATTTTAATGATTCCTACAGGTATTTTCGGAGTATTTGCTTTCACAGGACTGGCCGGAATTGATAACAACATTTACGTTCAGGTCGGATTGATCATGCTGGTCGGATTACTGGCGAAAAATGCAATCCTTATTGTGGAATTCGCCGTACAGCGAAGAAATGCAGGAAGATCATTGCTGGAATCTGCACTTCAGGCTTCAAGATTACGTTTAAGACCGATCTTAATGACCTCGTTTGCATTCATCATCGGGATGCTGCCGTTAGTTTGGACTCAGGGAGCTTCCGCAAAAGGAAATCATTCCATTGGGATGAGTACTGTGGGCGGAATGTTAACCGGAGTTGTATTCGGAGTGTTCATTATTCCTGTGATGTTTGTGATCTTCCAGTATTTACATGAAAAAATGCCGAGCAGAAAAAAGAAAAGACTTCAAAGACAGAAACTGGAGGCAGAACTTTTAGCTGCCGCTCATTAATATATGATTGACAAAACTTTGAGAATTTAATATTATTTGAACCATTAAGATTTTTGATTAAGAAGTTAAGATTATTAAGATAGGCTTCGCTGTTAGCAGAATACTTATTAAAAATCTATTTGATTTTTCTTAATTAATCTTAACTACTTAAATGCTTCTTAATGGTTCAAATAAAAAAATAGAGAAGAAACTATTCAAACTAAAATCATAAAAAGCAAAGCATTTTCTCCTACTAAAGACTGCTTGGAAATAATTTCTCAAAGTTTTGTAATCCATTAAAAATTTAAACCTTTATGAAAAGAATAAAAAATATCATCATCACTTTTGGACTGGCTTTGGTTTCAGTCTCCTGTGTGTCGAAACTGGCATATAAGGAGCCTGAACTGGAGCTTCCCGAAACCTTCAAATATACCGCAACAGCAGATACAGCAAGTGTTGCGAATCTGGAATGGAAACAGTTTTTCAGCGATCCGATGCTGCAAAACTTAATCGAAAAAGGAATTAAAAACAATTACGATTTACAGATTGCTTTGAAGCAGGTTGCTTCATCACAGGAAAAACTGAAACAGGCAAAGTATCTTCAATATCCTGACGTTGGTTTCGGAGTTTCCGCACAGATCTCAAAACCTTCCAAAAACAGCATGAACGGACAAAGTTTGAACCTATTCTTAGGAAAAAGCTATGTTGAAGATTACAATGCAGCATTCAATTTGTCTTGGGAAGCTGATATTTGGGGAAAGATTAAAAATCGGCAGGAAGTTTCAAAAATGCAGTATCTGCAGACTTATGAAGCAACAAAAGCTATTCAGACGCAGGTTGTTGCAGCCATTGCTCAAGGGTATTACAATCTGCTGATGCTGGATAAACAATTGCAGATTGCCCAATCTAATCTGGAACTCAGCAACCGTACGCTTTCTCTTATAGAAAAATTATGGCAAAGCGGTGACACCACTTCTTTAGGCGTTCAACAGGCAACGGCTCAGAAACAATCGACTGAACTTTTGATTACGCAACTGGAGCAAAATATTGCCATTCAGGAAAATGCTCTGAGTATTCTGGTGGGTGAAAATCCAAATAAAATCGACAGAACGATTGAAATGTCTGATACTTCTTTACCACAGGACATTTCCGCAGGACTTCCCGCAGCAATGGTAAGCCGTCGTCCGGATGTCCGTCAACAGGAACTGGTTTTACTGGAATCCAATTCTATGGTAGGAATTGCGCAGGCAAATATGTATCCTTCCTTGAAAATTACGGCAAATGGCGGTGTCAATTCATTTAAAATTGATAACTGGTTTCATATTCCGGCTTCATTGTTCGGTTCTGTTTTGGGAGGTCTGACTCAGCCGATTTTCCAGAAAAGACAATTGAAAACAGATTTAAATGTAGCTAAAATCCAGAGAGAGAAAAACGTATTGGCGTTCCGTCAGTCGGTTTTAAATGCAGTGGGAGAAGTTTCTGATGCTTTGGTTTCCAATGAAAGTTTAAAAGTTCAGGAAGAAAAAGCAACGGAACAGGTGGCAACTTTAAAAAACGGAATCAAAAGTGCCGAAATGCTGTACAAAGGCGGGATGGCAAACTATTTAGAAGTGATAACAGCTCAGGGAAATTCTTTACAGGCCGAACTTAATCTTGCGTCTGTAAAAAGACAGAGATTGAGCAGTATTGTAGATTTGTACCGGGCTTTAGGTGGCGGTTGGAAGTAGTAAATTAAAATTATATTGTTATGGGATGCAGTCTTTCGGGGCTGCATTTTTTTTTAAATTAAATTTTTTAACCGCTCGCATTGTCATTCTGGACATAGACTAAAAATCTACGAACGTAGTTCAGAAATGGAGTGAAGAATCTATAATATCTTCGTAGAGATTCTTCCTTCGTCAGAATGACAATCTGCGAAAATTTTGAACCATTAAGAATATTTAAGGAGTTAAGTTTAATTAAGAAAAAAATCAAATAGATTTTTCAATCAGCACTATATTAAAAGCGAAGCCAATCTTAATATTCTAAACTCCTTAACAAAAATCTTAATGGTTCAAAAAGATTTATTTTTGAAATTCATCATTAATATAACCAATCAAACCATCAAAATTCTCCTGCGAATATCCCAGTTGCAGATAATGAATATCATCCGCTTTCCGATACCAAGTCAATTGTCGTTTTGCGTATCTCCGGCTGTTTTTTTTAATTTCGGAAACGGCAAAATCAAGATCCCATTCTCCATCAAAATATTTGAATAATTCGGAATAGCCAACCGTATTCAAAGCGGTGAGATGTTTAAACTTCTCCAGACTTTTTACTTCTTCCAATAAACCTTTTTCCATCATCATATCCACTCTCCTGTTAATCCGGTCGTACAACTCTTCTCTCGGCGCTTCAATTCCGATCCGGACGGTTTTAAAATCTCTGGAATCCTGCGAAACAGCTATTTGTTCAGAATATTTTTTATTCGTCTGCCAGATCACATCAATGGCGCGTAACAGTCTTCTGTGATTGTGAAAGTCGACTATTGCAAAATATTCGGGATCGAGATCTTTCAGAATTTCCTGAAGTTTTTCGATTCCTTCATTTTCGAAAATTTCCTGTAATTTTTTCTGATTGTCTTCATTCGCTTCAGGCAGATCATTCAACCCTTCAATCACCGCTTTTTCATACATCATGCTTCCGCCCACCAAAATAACGGTTTCATATTTTTCAAAAAGTTCATTGAGCTTTTTTAAAGCATCTTCCTCATATTGCCCGATCGAATAATATGCTTCCACCGAAAGATTTCCGATAAAATGATGAGGTGCTTCGGCAAGTTCTTCAGCAGACGGTAAAGCTGTTCCGATTTTCATTTCCCTGAAAAACTGTCTCGAATCACACGAAACAATCTCTGTGCTGAAATGTTTTGCGAGATCAATTGCCAGTCTTGTTTTACCAATTCCGGTGGGTCCTACAACAGAAATTAATTTTTTCTTTTTCACCGCGCTAATTTACGAAAATGAGTTTATTTAATTGGCTGGAAGATGGGAAGAACGAAGATGGATGTTAAAATAGGTATTCAATAATATCCACAACAATCTTCCCGCCCCCTTCTTCCCTCTTCCCTCTTCCCTCTTCCCTCTTCCCTCTTCCCTCTTCCCTCTTCCTTCTTCCTTCTTCCTTCTTCCTTCTCCCCGCCTCCCTCTTTCAACATTAGCCAAACTATACACTTAATTGTTTATCTTTGTAAGACAATAAAAAACTATGATTTTATCAATGACCGGCTTTGGTAGAGCCGAAGACGTTTTTGAAGGTAAAAAAATTACCATCGATATTAAATCACTGAACAGTAAAAGTTTTGATTTAAATATCAAAATTCCTTTAAGATATAAAGAGAAGGAATTTGAGGTAAGAAAAATTCTGAACGACAGAATAATCCGTGGAAAAGTAGACTGCTACATCAATATAGAAAATCTTGAGGAGTCCAACGATGTGAAAATCAATAAAAGTTTAATTGATTCTTACATGAAGGAGCTGAAAAACATCGCTTCAGACGGACCCGATTTCGAATATCTGAAAATGGCAGTGAGGCTTCCGGATGCGATAACTTCAAGACCGGACGAATTATCCGAAGGCGAATGGGAAGCTTTGGCAAAAATTGTGAATGCGGCGGTTGACCGTTTTGAAGAATTCAGAAGAACGGAAGGTAAAATTTTGCATGAAGAGCTTGAAAGAAATATTCAGAATATTGATAAATACTTGGGTGAAGTTATTCCGTTCGAAGAAGAAAGAATTTCGGCAGTGAAGGAGCGCTATCAGAAAACTTTAAAAGAGTTTGAGAATGTAGATGAAACGCGTTTCTATCAGGAAATGGCTTATTTTACAGAAAAACTGGATATTTCAGAAGAAAAAGTAAGACTTTCCCAGCATCTGAAATATTACAAAGAAGTAATGGACAATGAAGATTTCAACGGTAAGAAACTTGGATTTATTTCTCAGGAAATTGGTCGAGAAATCAACACATTAGGTTCCAAAGCCAATCATTCGGAAATTCAGAAACTGGTGGTGATGATGAAGGATGATTTAGAGAAGATTAAAGAACAAACGTTGAACGTACTATAAATTAGTTGATGGTTTTTAGTTGATGGTTGTTGGATTTTTTTACTGCTATCAACTATAATCTATCAACCAACAACTATATGAATAAAGTTATCATATTTTCAGCGCCTTCTGGAAGCGGAAAAACAACATTGGTAAAGCATTCTCTGGAGGTTTTCAATGAACTGCAGTTTTCGATTTCATGTACAACAAGACAGCCGAGAGGCAGTGAAGTTCATGCAGTGGATTATCATTTTTTAACCCCCGATGAATTCAGACAGAAGATTGCTGAAAATGCTTTTGTAGAATTTGAAGAGGTTTATACCGACAAATACTACGGAACATTAAAATCCGAAGTGGAAAAAATCTGGAATGAGGGAAAAGTGGTTATTTTTGATGTTGATGTAAAAGGCGGAATTTCCTTAAAGAAATATTTCGGAGAACAGGCTTTGTCGATTTTCATTGAACCGCCTTCCATCCAAGAATTGGAACGAAGATTGATCTCAAGGAACACAGATGATGCAGAAACCATCAAAACACGTGTGGCAAAAGCAGAAGAAGAAATGTCTTACGCGAAGGAATTTGATAAAATCGTCATCAACAGCGATCTGAACGAAGCAAAAAAAGAAATAGAAAGTTTAATAAAAAATTTTATTGGAAGTTAAAGAATGGAAACAGAAGCTTGAGGTTTATTAAACAACTTCAAAATTCTAATTTTAATTCCTATTTTTTAATTTCTGATTCTAAAACATTGAGGTTGATATGAGTACCGAAACATTAGAAAAAGCTAAATCTGCGATCCCAGTAAGAGGATTTCTGGATATAAAAGATATAGCAATTCCTCAAGGAGAAGAGCTTGTACAGGCAATTCTTAAATTGAAAGAAGAAAAAAACGCCGTTATTCTGGCGCATTATTACCAACCCGGAGACATTCAGGATATTGCTGATTTTCTGGGAGATTCTCTGCAACTGGCAAGACAGGCAAAAGATACGGATGCAGATATGATTGTTTTTTGCGGAGTTCACTTTATGGCGGAAGCGGCTAAAATCCTCAACCCGACTAAAAAGGTGGTTCTTCCTGATACAATGGCTGGCTGTTCATTGGCAGACGGATGCTCCGGAGAAGGTCTGAGAAAAATGCGCGAACAGCATCCAAATGCTTTGGTGGCAACCTACATCAACTGTAACGCAGAAACGAAAGCTGAAAGTGATATTATTGTTACCAGTTCAAACGCTGAAACAGTAATTGAAGCTTTACCGAAAGACCGACCGATAATTTTCGCACCGGATAAAAACTTAGGAAGATATTTATCTCAGAAAACAGGACGCGATATGATCCTTTGGGACGGAAGCTGCATTGTACATGAAGCTTTTTCTATGGAAAGAATTGCAAAGCAACTGGCTGAGAATCCTGATGCAAAATTAATTGCACACCCTGAAAGCGAAGAAGCCGTTTTAAAGCTGGCTCATTTTATAGGTTCCACTTCTGCCCTGTTGAATTATGTTGAAAAAGACGACTGTCAGAAATTCATCATCGCTACAGAAGAAGGAATTCTTCACGAAATGAAAAAACGTGCTCCTCATAAAGAATTAATTCCTGCTCTGGTTTTTGATGAAAGCTGTAACTGCTCAGAATGTTTCTACATGAAGCGTAATACCATGGAAAAATTATATTTATGTATGAAATATGAGCTTCCGGAAATCATCATCGATGAAGATTTAAGATTAAGAGCTTTAAAGCCTATCGAAGCGATGCTTGATCTTTCTAAAAGTATAAAATAAATAAAAGCACTGTTTTGGCAGTGCTTTTTTGTTTTTAGTTCCAGTTTTCAAAACAGTCTGCGCTTACATCTACGCACATCTGGCAGTTCTGTGATAATGAGAAGTAACTTGCACATGAAGCTGAATATTCCGGACCGTCCCCGTAATTATTCTGAACAGGACATCCTCCACAGTTTGTTGCTCCTTTAATTTCTTTTAATTTTGATCTTGATAGTTTTTTCATAATAATTATAATTGAGTTTTTAACCTTCTAATATTAAGCAGCTATTGGGATTAGACGGATCATAATTGTTAAGATAAAGACATACTCTGTGACCTTTCAGGTCTGTACATACCGCACATCCTTTTGGACCACAATCCGAATCTACCACACAATTGTCTGTAATACCTCCGCTGATTGAACGCAGATTCTGCCTGTTCAGTTTTTTTAGATTTTTCATAATAATTAATTTGTTTTGGTGAATGCCTAAAATTAATAAAAAAACACAACAAATCACCTTTTATTGATAAATTAATTCTTATTTAGCAAAAAGCATTTATAAAAAATCATTAAAAAACTAAAAGCCAGAAACTTAATAACAAAATTTGTATTTTAAAGGATATTGACTGAATAAAAAATTAGTTACAATTTGTGAAACTAATTCAATTAAATTCAAACAACCAAGTAAATTATTCAAAAAAAATTGTACATTTGTTCATACAGCAATGAATTTTTTAATAAACATATCTGATATTTCCACTCCGATTTTCTCTATTTCGGAAGTATCTTTTGTTTCTATTATTGCTACAACAACTACAACTACCCCATAACGGGGTGCATTTTCACATATCATTATAAGCCTGCGTACTCTTTTTCCTAAAGAGTAAAATTCAATTTTCTATAATCAAAAAACAAATAATGAAAGTTTTAAAATTCGGGGGAACTTCAGTTGCCCATTCAAAAAATATAATGTTGGTAGAAAACATTATTAAAAAAGAATCTCAGAACAACAGAATCATCGTTGTCGTTTCAGCACTTCATGGGGTTACAGATCAATTGATAAAAGCTGCAGAAGCCGCTTCTCACAATAATGAAAATTATATTCACATCCTTAAAAATCTTGAAGAAAAACATTTAGACCTTGTTAAAGATCTTATTCCTTTTGCAGAACAGAGTTCTTGGCTCAGTTTCGTGAAAAAGCATTTTAATGATATTGAGGACATCTGTAACAGCATTTTTATCCTGAAAGAGTTTACAGACAGAATCAAAGATAAAATTACATCGTACGGCGAATTTCTTTCTTCAAATATTATTACAGCAAGACTAAAGTCAAATGGTTTGGATGCATTATGGATGGATTCTCACATCGTTACAGACAGCAATTTCACCAATGCAAAAGTAAATTTTGAAGCTACAGAAAATAATCTGACAAAATTTCTGAATGAAAATAAAAATCAGATCATTATTACTCCCGGATTCATTGCAAAAGATACAAAAGAAAATGCAACAACATTAGGAAGAGGCGGTTCAGATTATACGGCATCAATCATCGCCTCTATAATCCATGCAGATGAACTTCAAATCTGGACCGATGTAAGCGGAATGATGACTTCAGATCCGCGATTGGTTTCCCATGCAAAACCTATTGCTGAAATTTCATATTCCGAAGCAATGGAACTTTCTCATTTTGGGGCAAAAGTTCTGTATCCTCCCACCATTCAGCCGGTAATGGTGAAAAATATTGACCTGAGAATTAAAAATACTTTCCATCCGGAAGCTCAGGGAACATTAATTTCTCATCATGTAAAAAAATCTCATTTAGAAAATGAACAAATTGCTGTCGGTGTATCCAATATGAGCCATATTGCTCTGCTTACTGTAGAAGGAAGCGGGATGATAGGCATTCCCGGAGTTTCCGCAAAACTATTTCAATGCCTGAGTCAGGAAAAGATTAATGTCATTTTAATTACCCAAAGCTCTTCAGAGCATTCTATTACAATTGCGATCAGCGAAAAAGATGTTTTCAATGCAAAAAGCGCCATTGATTCTGCTTTTGAAGATGATTTGAAACTCAAAAGAATTGATCCGGTAAAAATTGAAACAGATCTTGCCATTGTTGCTTTGGTGGGAGAAAACATGAAAAGCAGAAGCGGCGTGAGTGCCAAAATGTTCGGTTGTCTGGGAAATAACGGCATCAATATCAGAGCAATTGCTCAGGGATCATCAGAAAAAAACATCAGTATTGTTATTTCAGAAAAAGATATTACAAAAGCGGTTAATGTTTTACATGAAGAATTTTTTGAGTCCGAAATAAAACAGGTACATCTCTACATCTGCGGAACAGGAAATGTGGGGATGAAATTAATTCAGCAGATCTATAGCCAGAACGACTATCTTAAAGAACACCTTTTAGTTAATTTAAGAATTGTAGGATTATCCAACAGCCGTAAGATGATTTTCTCAGACAAAGGAATTTCAGAAGATGAATTTATTGGCTTCGATCAAAATGGACAGGAAGCTTCTGCGGAAAAATTTGCGCAGGAAATTATTTCAAGAAATCTAAGAAACTCTGTTTTCGTAGATGTTACAGCGAGTTCCGAAGTTCCGAATATCTATGAGCAACTTCTGAAGAAAAGTGTAAATATTGTTGCGTGTAATAAGATTGCCGCCTCTTCTGACTTTGAAAATTATAAAAACTTAAAAAATACAGCCAGAAACCACAACTGTCAGTTTCTATTTGAAACCAATGTGGGAGCAGGATTGCCGATTATCGGAACAATTAATGATCTTATCCGAAGCGGCGATAAAATTACTTCTATTCAGGCGGTTCTCAGCGGGACTTTAAATTTTGTGTTCAACAATTACGACGGAAGCAGGACATTTTCTGAAATTGTGGCTCAGGCTCAAAAAGAAGGTTACACAGAACCCGATCCCCGACTTGATTTAGCAGGAACAGACGTTGCCAGAAAAATTATCATTCTTGCCAGAGAAGCAGGCTATCCCATTGAGTTTACTTCTGTTGAAAATGAAAGTTTTCTCCCTGAAGAATGCATGAAAGGAAGCGTAAACGACTTTTATGATGCTCTTTCTAAATATGAAGATCATTTCAGGAATCTTTTGGAGGAAGCAAAAAATAAAGGCAAAATTTTAAAATATGTTGCTGAATTTAAAGAGGGAAAAGCAAAAGTAGGACTGAAACATATTGCTCCGGAAAGCGATCTTTTTCACCTGTATGGAAAAGATAATATCGTAATTTTCAAAACGCTGAGATATTATGAACAGCCTCTTGTTGTAAAAGGTGCAGGAGCCGGTGCAGAAGTAACAGCAAGTGGTGTTTTCGCAGACATTCTCCGTTCAGTTTAAAAGTTAGATTATGAAAAAAGTTAAATTAAAAGTTCCGGCTACCATTGCCAATCTGGTTTGCGGATTCGATATTTTAGGAATGGCAATCCATGAACCGTTTGATGTAATGGAACTGAAACTGCTGGAAACCTCTGAGATCATTATCAGACACACAGACGATTTCGGGCTGCCGGAAGAAACTTCAGAAAATGTTGCCGGAAAAGTTTTGTTGAAAATTCAGGAGGAATTACATCTTAAAAACGGCTTTGAAGTAATCATCCATAAAAAGATAAAACCCGGAAGCGGACTGGGTTCCAGTGCGGCAAGTGCAGCAGGAGCCGCTTTTGGAGCCAACTGTTTGCTGGGAAACATTCTTTCTAAAGAGGAAATGATTTATTTTGCTATGTTTGGTGAAGAATTAGCTTCAGGAGTGAAACATGCAGACAATATCACGCCCTGTATTTTCGGCGGAATTACTTTAATCAAATCTTCAAATCCTATTGATATTATTCCGCTGAATTCTCCGGACTTATTTGTAACAGCGGTTCATCCGCAGATTGAAGTAAAAACTTCTGATGCAAGACAGATTCTGAAGAAAAATATTCTTCTAAAGGATGCCATAGAGCAATGGGGAAATATTGCAGGTTTGGTTGCCGGAATTCAGAACAATGATTTCGGACTGATCGGAAGAAGTTTAAAGGATGTTATTGTAGAACCCGTAAGAAGCCTTCTGATTCCTAAATTTAATGAAATTAAAGAAAAAAGTCTCGGTTTAGGCGCTTTAGGCGGAGGGATTTCAGGTTCAGGACCTTCCGTTTTTATGCTTTCCGAAAACGAAAAAATTTCATACGAAATAGCAGAAATGATGAAATCTGTTTACCGTACAATTGACATTGAAAGTTTCGCGTATGTTTCTAAAGTAAATCCTAAAGGAATAGAAATTATTGAAGAATAAAAAAATCAGCCTATGAAGTATTATAATTTAAAAGATAAAGAAGAAGTTGTTGATTTCAAAACAGCTACCATAAAAGGACAGGGAAAAGAAAAAGGACTGTTTTTTCCTGAGTGTATCCCATTATTTGAAAAAGATTTTATTGAAAATTTAGACCTTTATACCGATGAAGAAATTGCCTACCGATGCATGAAAGATTTTGTGGGCGACGAAATTCCTTCAGAGGTTCTAAAAGAAATCGTTTCGGAGACCATCAATTTTGAAATTCCACTGAAAAAAATCAATGAAAACATCTGTTCTTTAGAGCTTTTTCATGGACCGACTTTAGCCTTTAAAGATGTGGGAGCCCGATTTATGAGCCGCTGCCTCTCCTACTTTCTGAAAAGTGAAAATAAAAAAGTAACGGTTTTGGTTGCTACATCGGGAGATACAGGAGGAGCCGTTGCGAATGGATTTTATAAAACTGAGAATATTAATGTAGTTATTCTCTACCCAAAAAATCGGGTAAGCGAAGTTCAGGAAAAACAATTAACGGCACTTGGCGAAAATATTTCTGCTTTAGAAGTTGATGGCAGCTTTGATGATTGCCAGAATTTGGTAAAACAGGCTTTCTCGGACGCAGAAATTAATTCAAAATTATTTTTAACATCTGCCAATTCCATTAATGTCGCAAGATGGCTTCCTCAGCAAATTTATTATCTGCTCGCGCTGAAGCAATGGAAAAAAACAGAAAAAGATAAGCCTGTAATTGCTGTCCCAAGCGGAAATTTCGGCAATCTGTGTGCCGGAATTTTAGCTTATTTCCGAGGACTTCCTGTAGAACATTTTATTGCTGCGTGTAACGAAAATGATGTTATTCCCAACTATTTAAAAACAGAAAAACTACAGATAAAAGAAACTGTAGCTACGCTTTCTAATGCAATGGACGTAGGAAATCCGAGTAATTTCGTGAGAATTTTAACGCTTTTTGAAAATAAATTTCAGGATTTAGCGGATATGATTTCAGGATATTCTGTGGATGATGAAAAAACATTAGCTGCCATTAAAAATGTGCATGAAAAATACAATTACCTACTCGATCCTCACGCCGCAGTCGCATACGCTGCTATGGAGAAATATTTTGAAGACAATCCTAAAAAAGGCTTCATTCTGGGAACCGCACATCCCGTAAAATTTCCTCAGGCAGTAGAAAAAGCAATTCATATTTCAGCAGATTTGCCCAAATCTTTAGAATTATTGATGAAAAAAGAGAAAAAAAGTATTGAAATTAGTCCCGATTTTGCAGAATTAAAACGATTTTTGCTTACAGAAATTTAAGAGTTATGAGCAGGATTTATTTAGAAAATGTAAAAATATATGCTTACCACGGTGTTCTTCCGGAAGAAAATATTGTTGGTACCTATTATATTGTAAATGCAGAACTTCATACCGATCTCTGGAATGCTGCAGCTTCTGATGATCTGAAAGATACCATCAGTTATGCAGACATCAATGATATCATTCATAATGAAATGAAAATAAAGTATAAATTACTGGAACACGTCGCAGGAAGAATTATCCTTAAAATTCATGAGACATTTCCGCAGGTAGATTATATCAAATTAAAAATAACGAAAACAGCTCCACCGATGAAAGGCGAAATGACAGGAGCAAGTATTGAGCTTGAAAAACGTTTTAAGCCTTAAATTCTGATATTCATTTATAAAAAATCACACAATTGAAAGTTGTAAAAATAATATTTCTTCTGTTTTGTACGGCTGTTTCGGGACAAACAACGATGAGTTCTGATGTTCCGAACTATAATTTTCCGAAAGTAAAATCCAGTATTACGATGCCGGTTGCCATTCCGCTTTCAGAGATTAGCAATCTGATTAATGCATCGGTAAAAGATCTTATTTATCAGGACGATTCTTATACCGATAATAGTAATGACCAGTTTAAAGTAAAAGTCTGGAAAACCGGTCCTATTCGTCTTGCAGGAGGAACCAATCAAAACATACTGATTGAAGTTCCTTTAAAAGTCTGGGCAGAAAAAGGCATCGGAACGCTGGGAATTTACACGTATCAGAACACCACTTTTGAAACGGTGATGTCCTTTAATGCGGTATTAAATTTTCAGAATAACTGGACGATCACCACCAATACAAAACCCAATGGTTTCCGATGGGTAACCAAACCGGTTTTGGATTATGGAAGAATAAAAATCCCAATTACTTCTCTGGTGGAAAAGAGTCTGGTGGAACAACAGCAGAAATTCTGTAAAACCATCGACAGCCAAATGGCAACCCAGCTCAACTTTCAGCAATACGCCGTAATGGCGTGGAATGTTTTTTCACAGCCTTTTAATATTTCTGAAGAATACAAAACGTGGCTGAAAGTTTCTCCGGTGAAGGTAAACATCACTCCTCTAAAATTTTACGCCAACCAGATTGATACCAACATCGGAATTGATGTATTTTCTGAAACATTTACAGGAAATAAGCCGGGTTCTGCTCCTGCGATAAAGTCGGCTCCGGGTTTCACATTTATTCCGACTTTGGGAAATCAGTTTCTGCTTCAGACCACCGCCAATATTCCGTTTACAGAAGCGACCAATATTGCGAGAAATATGTTTTTGAATAAGGAATATGATGTAAGAGGTTCATCCGTAAAAATTAAAGACATTAAAGTATACGGCGTTGATGATAAGGTAATGATAGAGGCAGAAACCGAAGGCTATGTAAACGGAAAAGCGTTTATTTCCGGAATTCCTGTGTATGATGAAACGAAAAAGAAAATTGTATTGTCCAATACAAAATTCAACCTGAAAACAGCCAATATTCTACAGAAAACAGCGACGCTGCTCTTTAGAGGAAGAATCGTAAAAATGATCGAAGAAGAATACGGAATTCCTACCCAAGAACTGGAAAACAGTTCAAAGAAAAGCATCGAAGAAGCATTCAATAAAGAATATTATAAAGGCTTAAAAATGAACGGAAAAGTATTCAGCCTCAAACCCAGTAAAATTCTCCTCAATCCTTACGGAATTACTGCCGTTATTGATACTAAAGCTACCTTAAAATTAACGCTAACAGGAATTTAAAATTTATAAAAAAACTAATACACATGAGAAAGTATCTTAAAATTGTGGATATCCACAGAGCAACGAAATGGCAAAGATTTGCAAATCTTTTTATTGATAAACTGGTGATGAATCTGTTCTTCTTCCTTCTCGGTATTGCTTTGGTTTTTATTGATAATGTTTTTGGAATGTATTATTTCACTCCAATGATTTATAAACTTTCCGGAATTGGTCGTCTTGCCGATATTATTCTTACTTCGGTTGTATATTTTCTCTATACTTTTCTTATGGAATATTTTACAAAAGGAAAAACAGTAGGCAAATATATTACAGGAACGAAAGTTATTATGACAGACGGCACATCTCCTACTTTACAGGATTATTTTATAAGGAATATTTCAAGACTTGTTCCTTTTGATGTACTTTCTTTTCTTGGCGAAAACGGATGGCACGATAGCTGGAGCGATACAAGGGTAATCCATACAAAAAATTATGAGACTGAAAGACAGGCAAAAAGCGAAATAGAGAGCATTGGCAAGAAAGAAATTGCTTAAAAATTTTTGTTCGAAAATAAATTTTACTATATTTGCACACCTCAAAAATGGTAAATGGTACTTTGGCCGAGCGGCTAGGCAGTGGTCTGCAACACCATCTACAGCGGTTCGAATCCGCTAGGTACCTCTTTAAAATCCCTAAATTGCTGTTTCAAGCTTTTAGGGATTTTTTTTATGATTTCCAGACCCTTTTCCCAACAATTTCTCATTTTACAGATTTTCGCACCTGAAAATAAAAACTTCCCAGAAAAACTGAGAAGTTTCTAAAACTGCTAAAACGAATGTAAATTGAAGTTTTAAAGCTACAATAAAAACTATTTTTCCTGATATGATCTGAGTCATAATAAAAAAACCTCTCACTAATGAGAGGCAAACTTACTGAGATACTAAAACATTTAAATGTTATTTGTTAAATTTAGTTATTACTATTCTTGTATCATATGACTCTGGTCATAGAAATAATTCTAATTTAAAAACGAAAAATAAACCCACAATCAATTGAAATACAAATAATTAAACAATACATTTGTAAAAAAATTAGATATTGCATACAAAATTTCTTCGTCAGGACACTTCTTTTTTCACTTAATAATGATTAAATTTGCGTAAACTAAAATCATGACATTTAACGAAGCATTAAAACACAAGAAGAACATTTTAAAAAATTCCAGCGAGTTTACAAAAACACTGTACGATTACATTATTATTCCAAGTATCGACGAAGAAGGCCTTAAGTACATTGAAGAGTTTAAAAAATCGCCCGATTTGTTTATGGATGAAAGCTGTAAAAGGTACAGTAGTAACGACAGGTTTAAAGTGTTCTTATTTGCCAAAAACCAAAACTAAAAGCTTCTATTCTTCTTTCTCTCTTGCTATCTTTTTTGAACCAATAAAAAATCCCCGTATTTCTACGAGGATAAAAACTAATAACCATGAAAACTCAAATTAAACATGAGTGACTGCAAATTTATGAAATGTTAGTTTTACATACATCTATATGAAATATTAATTTCATCAATTAACAATTTTTATTAAAGATTAAAAAACTGTTAATTTCATTATAACAGGATATATTTTCTTTTTTACCTACCCTAACTTTCTTTTATTGCTGTAATTACCGGCATATAACAAATTAACCATTCTACAATCATCGAATTTATTCTATAATTCATGTTTTAACATTTATTAACAAACCAAAAAAATAAGCCTTCATTTCTGAAGGCTTATCATGTGTAAATTATTAATTATTTTATTCTTTAATGAACTTCTTTTGTACAGTTCCTTTAGAATCCTCAATATCGATTACATACACTCCGTTTATCAGGTTATGAACGTCGATCTTATTGTTTAAGATAATACCGCTTGATACCACCTGTCCGGCTGAATTATAGATCTTATAATTCCCTCTCGCACTAATGTTCTTAACATTTAATATTGTGCTAACCGGATTCGGATAGATTAATATATCAGACTGATTGATTGAATTAGGAACCGGAAGCTTAGAAATTCTTACCGTGTAATCTTCTACTTCACCATCTGGGAAGTTGGTACAATTTACCGGAATAATATCTTTGCCCATTGCCACTCTCATCACCACATATTTGTAGTCTACCAGACTGATGAATGCATCTGCAGGCACTGTAAAGATTGTACTTGCTGTAGGATTGCTGTTTGGTCCGTCCGCAAGGATTCTTTCATTGATATCGAAATATCCGTTTCTGTTGAAATCGATCCATACTGCAACTCCTGCTTTATTGTTTCCTGCTAATTTTTTATCGATCACTATCTTGTTATCAGTAGATCCCTGAATCAGCTCAATAAATTTAGTTGTCACCCCTGTATAATCTGTATAGTTAGATCCTACGGAAGTATTTGTCATCTGAGGTTTGCCATTTGGCGTTACCGTTACTTTAGAAATATATTCTGAAGTTATAGCTCCTGTAGATGCCATCTGACAATAAACAATTGTTGGCGTTGTGAAGAAATAAGGAAGTGTATACGTGCCCGGAGTTCCGCTGCAAACGTTTGCTACCTGCATTTCATATTTAGTCAGCTCCAATAAACCTGTAAGGGTAATCGTATTGGTATTAGACGGAACCATTGTCCAGCTCGGAATTCCTACTTTTCTGTATCTTAAGATATAAGTAGCTCCCGGGAAAGGATCCCATGTTACTTGTGCTGTAGTTGGAGTAATCGCTGTAATAGTAAGTCCCGGAGGAGGTAACTGACAAGTTCTTTCCGTTGTAAATACTTTAGGATTAGACCAAGTATTAACAGTCGTTTCACCATTACAGATATTCGCCACCTGTACTTCATATGTAGTGTACGGAGTTAATCCGGTAAGTGGATATGTATTTAAAGGAGGTGCAGTGATACTCACTGTTGCCCATGTTCCTGTACCAACAATTCTGTATCTGATTACATAAGTAGCACTCGCCACAATAGGAGCCCAAGTTACGATTGCAGAGTTTGTGGTAATATTACTTATGGTTACATTCGGAGGTGTAGGATCACATCTCGTAGTAAACACAGCCGGAGTAGCAGTACCTTCGGTATTGTTACAAACTGCAACTACCATTACATCATATTTTGTAGCCGGATCTAAACCTGTAGTTATGGTGTAAGATGTAGCCGGTGGTGCTATTACAACTGAGGAATTCACCCATGCTGTCGTTCCGTTCTTTCTCCAGTATACTTTATAACCCAGGTTATCAGGAGAAGGAGTCCAGTGTACAGTTGCTGCATTATGAGCAATTGCATCCACATATACATTGGTAGGTGCTGTTGTAGAACATGGCTTAATGATAAATGTAAAATCTACATAATTACCATAAGGAGCCGGTCCGCAAGGCGTAATTGTACCAATATAAGATGCTGCAAATCTTGCACGGTATGATCCCGAAGGACGACCTACCGAACTTACAGGAGCGTTGGTTACAGAATTTACATAACCCCCTGAATAATAAACCTGCTCAGTAGCCGGATCAAACACCAAATCATTATTCCAGTCGATCCAGATATAATAATAATAAGAGCTTGTTCCTGCATTCATCGAAACGTTAGCAATTCCTCCAGGCAATACAGAGAAACTTGTCGCCGAATTATTTACATATGCACTGTAACTTGTAGCAGTATAATTCAGATTTGTAAATCCGTTTGTAGAAGTAATTGTTTTTAAATAATTTGTTGTTGATGATGAACCTCCCGTTGGCAAACAATAATTTGTATACACCGTACGAGGTCCGGACCAATAACTAATATCTGAAGCACTACATCTTGCTCTTACCCAGAAATAGTACGTTGTGCTTGAAGCTAATCCTGTTACCAATTGACTAGGTCCAGGAACTCCTGTGAACTGAGGAACAGTTGCTGCGGTAGGAGCAACTCCTGTAGTGTTGTAATAAACATCATAACCATTTGCCGGTGGCGTAGCCGGAACCGTCCACTGTATTGTTGCACTTGATGTTGTTGCGTTTGCAATCACAAGACCAGTTGGAGGCAGACACGTAGGAGGCGCTACAACAGATAATGTAAAATCTACATAATTTCCATATGCAGCAGGTCCGCAAGCACTGTTTGCACCAATAAATGATGAAGAAGCACGAACTCTGTAGTTTCCTAAAGCCTGTCCTGCAGGAATGGCAATATTTGCTGTTGCAGTTGATGTATACGTTGTTGTTGCCAGAATAGTTTCTCCCGGATCATTAAAATCAAGGTCATTATTCCAGTCCACCCATACATAATAGTAATAAGTACTTCCACCAGATGTCGCTAAATTTGTTGTTACCGTAAATCCTGGAGAACTCAAAACAACACTAGGAGTATTTACATACGCCTGATACGACGATGCCGTGTAAGCTAAATTAGTCCATCCACCAGTAGTCGTAATATTATTCAGATAATAAGTAGTAGAAGAAGAACCTCCTGTAGGAACACAATAGTTTGTGTAAACCGTACGAGGTCCGGACCAATAACTAATATCCGAGCTGCTGCATCTTGCTCTCACCCAAATATAATACGTTGTACTAGCTGCCAAACCGGTGATCAACTGGCTAGGTCCTGTAACACCAGTATACTGAGGAACAGTTGCTGCTGTAGGAGCAACTCCGGTTGTATTGTAATAAACATCATATCCGTTTGCCGGCGGTGTAGCCGGAACCGTCCACTGTATTGTCGCACTTGAAGTTGTCGCATTGCTGATAACAAGACCTGTTGGAGGTAAACATGTTGGAGGCGCTACAATAGATAAAGTAAAATCTACGAAGTTTCCATACGGAGAAGGCCCGCACGAAGTATTAGCTCCGATAAATGATGATGAAGTACGAACTCTGTAATTTCCTACAGCCTGTCCTGCAGGAATAACAATATTCGCAGTTGCAGTTGCAGTGTAACTTGTCGTTGCCAGAACTGTTTCTCCCGGATCATTAAAATCAAGATCATTATTCCAGTCTACCCATACGTAATAATAATAAGTACTTCCACCTGATGTAGCTAAATTAGCCGTCACCGTATTTCCCGGAGAGCTCAATATCACTCCTGGAGAATTTACATAAGCCTGATAAGAAGTAGCGGTGTAGGCAAGATTAGTCCATCCACCAGTTGTTGTAACATTATTTAAATAATACGTAGTGGAAGAAGTACCGCCTGTAGGAGTACAATATCCCGTATAAACACTAATAGGTCCAATTAATGAACTTTGAGTTGTCGAGCTGCACTTTGCTTTAATCCATACATAATACGTGGTATTAGCAGCTAATCCCGGTATAGTATAACTTGTAGCTGTTCCTGCAATACCTGTAATCTGTGGTGTAGCAGGAGCCGTTGTAGTCGTACTGTAATAGATCTCATATCCATTTGCAGGAGGCGTTGAAGCAGCCGCCCAAGTAACCGTAGCACTGTTTGTAGTAACTCCCGAAGAAGCAAAACCAGAAGGTCCGAAACAAGATGGCGGAGTCCATGTATAGATAAGTCCATCCGAAGGCATCCCCGGAGTAGCAGCAGTCGTATTAAACGCCTGAGTACTGCTGTTCGCTGTTGCTAAAGTAGAAGCTGTAAACAAAGCAGTCGTAGCATTCAGTCTGTGATTAAAATCGGCGTTGGTAGCCCCTCTTAATCCCGCCTGAATTGTTCCGCTTACAGAAGTAGTACCCGCAAGATAACTTCCTCCTTTATATACTACTGCAATCGTATTTGTAGTTTCTCTAAGTCTGATCTGAAAAGAAAAAGTATAAACACTGGTTGTAGAAGTAGAATAAGAAGGTCTGAAGTCTGACCATTGTACTACAATCTCTCTGTTAGGCGCTGTACCTACAACAGCCCAACTGATGCTTCCTGTTTTAGAAGCAATATTAAAAACTGAATTTAAGTCTCTACCCCATGCAGAAACAGCTCCTGCATAAGCCTCCGTGCTGGAAATCGGGCTGTACGTAGCGGTTCCCGGGGCGGTTGCTCCGAAAGTAATAAATCCGTTTGTTGAAACATTGATGGAAGAATAATTGCTTCCGTTAAAGGAAACAGGAAAAGGAAGAGTAACCGGATAAACAACATTGTCTAATGATGCCGCACCTGTGTTCCCTGTTGCTGTTGCCAAAACCGTTGCAGAACTTGGCAAATCTGTATAGGTTCCCGTAGATTGTGAAAAACTATAAGAATTTACCTGTGCACTCAGTATATATGAAAGTGCCAAGAAAAAAAACAATAGATATTTTTTCATATTAATACATATTAAATCCTCTTAGGATATGAAAGTTATAAATTTTACTTAAGAAATCTTGCTTCGGATAAGAACTATCCGGGAAATTGAGTTTGTGATAAAATTGAAAAAAAGTAAAAAAATTCACCATAGGCAGAAAATTTATTGTTGTACTGCAAATCTAATTCGTTTTTTAATAATATATAGTATAAATTACAATCTTTTTGCAGAAAACGCATCAAAATTTAACTATCTAAATCATTCACACAGTCAAATTTGTTTTTTAATAACGTTATCTTTTCTGTTTTAGTATAAGTGTTTTATGAATTTGTAAATTCAAATTAAATACGAAGAACTCAATACATATAAAACAATGCTTTATTGTCTTAAATAAAAAAGCCCCCTTACTCAGGAGGCTTAAAATACTTGCTAATTTGTAAATAAGTCTGCACTACTCTTCCCAGGCAATAGGAACATAAATGGTAACATAACCATCTGCATCTACTTTCGCCTCAGAAACTTCTGCCGTCACAGAACCGTAGCCTACCCATCCTCCTTGTCCTTGTGTGGCAGTGAAGGTATAATTTCCTTCAGGAAGACCGTCAAAATACTGAGGCAAAGACTGCATTCCGCTTCCACCATACGTTTCAAAAGTTTCTCCGGTTACGGTATTTGTTGCTACAAAATTACCAAGATCATAACTTCCTGAAAGTGTTTTAGAACCATTCTGATTCTGTAGTCCAAAACGGATTTGATAGGTTTCTGTCTGAGAAATGTTTTTAGATGGTGAATATTTTTTTTCAGAATCACCTTTAATTGCCGAAAAAGAACTTACGACAGCAATTACGGCTGCAAAAAGCATAATTTTTACAATTGATTTTTTCATAATACTGTAATTTGGTATTTCAAAGATAAAGAATTCATATTAATTAAATTTTAAGCAAAAATCAACAATTTTTAACAGCATAAAATCCATTATGGATAAAGGATTTACATTAAAAATTTAAGATTTGTTAAAAATTTTTAACATTGCTTAACTGAATTTTGGCTTCAAAATTGAAAACAGTATAACATCGAAGTTGGATTGACTTAAAATCCTTATAAAAATTTGAGTTATGAAAAGTATAGTATTAACAGGATTGATGTCGGTATTTTTACTGACTGCCTGTAAAAAAGACGACCAGATAGCACAACAATCTTTGGAACAGCAGAAAATGGAGTTCCAGATGAGACAGTTGGAAATTGAAAAACAAAAATTAGCCATTGAGAAAGAGAAAATGGCTTATGAAGCACAGAAAAAAGCAGACAGTGTTTTAGAAGTACAAAAAGCAAGAACTGCTGCTGCCAATGCAAAACCACAAGTGATAAGAGAAACCCGTACTGTTTACAGAGACAGACCTAGCCAGAGCTCAGGTTCGAGTAACGGAAGTTATGCCAATAACGGAAGTTCCCAGACTACTGCTAAGAAAAAAGGGATGAGTGAAGCGGCTAAAGGTACCATCATCGGTGCTGTAGGTGGAGCGGCTTTAGGAGCTATTGTTAATAAGAAAAGTCCGGGAGCCGGTGCAGCCATTGGGGGTGTAATCGGAGGTGCGACAGGATATACTTTAGGTAGAGCGCAGGACAGAAAAAGCGGCAGAGTGCAGCCAAGATAAAATTATATTTTCACCATAAAAGAGAAAGATTGCTTATTTTTAGGCAATCTTTTTTTATGATTTTGATTTTCCTTTCCACGCTTTTACTCATTCCTGTTTTAATGGGAACAGGAAAAATTGTAGAAAATTTTTCAGGAAAATTAATTGAAGGAATATCCGGAAAAATTCTTTTAGGAATTCTTGGAATAAGCTTATCGTGGACAATTCTTGCACTTTTTATTCCTTTAAACCGTTATGCAGAATTTTCTACTATTGCAATAGGATTGGTTTATTTTTTTAAGGATAAACTTTATAAAGATTTTACAGCCTTTTCAAAAAAAGATTTTTCGCTGATCTGCTTAGTTTCATTAATTATTTTATTCAGTGGATCTTTTTATCCCTATATTTTAGACCATTTCGGATATTATGTTCCCACTATAAAATGGCTGAAAGAATTGGGTTTGGTAAAAGGAATATCCAACCTCGATCTCACATTGGGACAAATGTCGGTTTGGCATATTTTTCAGGCCGGATTTTCCAATTTTTCCGATCCGTTTTTAAGAATCAATTCAGTTGTACTGATTATTTATACCTTATATATAGTAGAAAAAAAAAGCTGGATTCAGTTGTGTGTTATTCCGGTTTTACTATTGTTCTGTCAGTCACCAAGTCCGGATTTGCCTGTTATTGTTTTTGCACTCATCATTTTAAATGAAATTTTAAAACAAAATAAACAAACCTCTCTCCTGTTCGCTTTTTCAGTTTTTGTTTTTATCATCAAACCTACTATGATCTGGCTGCCGGTTTTGAGTTTTCTCTACTCTGTTTTTATTTTGAAATCCAACTTAAAAAATTTAATCTTCGGAATTTTAATCAGTTTCCTGTTTTTCATTAAAAATATTTACACATTCGGATATCCGGTTTTCCCTGTTTCAATAATAGATTTAGGAGTAAGCTGGAAACCCAATCCTGAAATTTTAAAAATATCTTCTCAGTTTGCCATTCAGAAAACATACGATATGCAATATTCGTATGAAGAAATTCAGAAATTTTCTGCCATCGATTACATCAGAAACTGGCTTTTTCTCAATGGAATCAAAGCAAAAATAAATCTTCTTTTTACTGTAAGTCTGATCATTTTCGTTGTTTTTACTTTCATCAAAAAAAACAGAATTATTACTTTTATCTGTATCTCGCTTATTATTAAAAGTATTTTGGTTCTTCTTTTTTCAGCGCAGTACAGATTTTTTATGGATGTCTTTTTCGTGATCTTCTTTATTCTTTTCAGAGATTATTTTAACCAGAAGAAATCGGTTGCGGTATTTTCTGTTTTAAGTATCCTCTTTATTAGCTTTTTAACTTTCCCGAATATTTTAAAAACCTATTTTCCAAGCTTCAATCCGGGAAGTTTTATGGGAAAATTTGAAAAAAAACAGTTTTATAAACCTTCAGTCTATGAAAGCACAAAGTTTAATTCTTTCAGGGTTGGCAATTTAAACTTTAATGTTTCTTCTAATTATCCTTTTAATTATGATTCTAAACTCCCCGCTATTTCCGCAGGTTATATTTCACAAGATGAAAAACTTGGGATATTTCCTCAATTAATTGATGATAAAAACCTGAAAAAAGGATTTATCTGGAAAAAATTAAATAATCAGGAAAGAAAACAGGCAAAATCTGTTATTTATACTATCAATCCTCTCGGTAAATAGATCATATTTCGGGAGCCTTTTTATCTGAAGAAAAAGCCTTAAATTTGTAGTATGTTAAATACTTTAGGTAATCTTCTCAGTCTTACAACATTTGGAGAAAGTCACGGTCTGGCTTACGGTGGAATCATTAATAATTTTCCGGCAGGTTTAACGGTAGATTTTGATAAAATTCAGTATGAATTGGATCGCAGAAAACCGGGGCAGTCTGCCATCGTAACCCAAAGAAAAGAAAGTGATACAGTGAAATTTCTTTCAGGAATTTTTGAAGGAAAAACAACTGGAACTCCGATTGGCTTCATCATCGAAAACGAAAATCAGAAATCAAAAGATTATGATCATATTGCAGAATCTTATCGTCCGAGCCACGCAGATTTTACTTATGATCAGAAATATGGATTGAGGGATTATCGCGGCGGCGGAAAATCTTCTGCAAGAGAAACCATCAACTGGGTGGTTGCCGGAGCTTTAGCAAAACAGTTTTTATCGGATATCGAGATCAACGCATACGTTTCTTCCGTAGGCGAAATTTTCTGTGAAAAACCTTATCAGGCTTTGGATTTTTCGAAAACCGAAAGCAATGAAGTGCGTTGTCCGGATGCGGAAACGGCAGAAAAAATGATCGAAAGAATCAAAGAAATCAAAAAAGAAGGAAACACGATTGGCGGAACAATTACCTGTGTGATTAAAAATGTTCCTGTAGGAATCGGCGAACCCGTTTTCTCAAAACTTCAGGCTGAATTAGGAAAAGCCATGCTGAACATTAATGCAGCAAAAGGTTTTGAGTACGGAAGCGGTTTCTGTGGTGCAAAAATGACAGGAAAAGAACACAATGATCTTTTTAACGAAGATTTTACCACAAAATCCAATCTTTCGGGAGGAATTCAGGGTGGAATTTCCAACGGAATGGATATTTATTTCCGTGTGGCTTTCAAACCTGTGGCAACGATTTTAAGACCTCAGGAAAGTGTGGATAAATACGGAAATCCGGCAATTGTAGAAGGAAAAGGACGTCATGATCCGTGCGTTCTTCCAAGAGCAGTTCCGGTGGTGGAAAGTCTGGCGGCGTTTGTTCTGGCAGATTTATTCCTTATCAACAAAACAAGAAACATCAATAATTTTTAAACATCATAATTTTAGCAGTGAAAAATTACTGGGATAAAGGCATCTCTTTCGAAGAGTATGTGGAAATCGGAAAACAGAGATTAGAAAACCCTTCCGATCAGCAGGAAGCAGATTATAAACCTTATTACGAACTTGGACTTCAGAGAATCGACAGAACGTTAAAGAAGTATGTGGCGGATGAAGAACAGCTAAAACAGTTAGAATCTAAAAATTTCGACGGTAAAATTTTAATTATTTCTGAGGTTTGGTGTGGTGATGCAAGTGCAACCGTTCCTGCTTTGGTTAAATTTTTCGAAGGTAAAAATGAGGTTCGTATTTTCCTGAGAGACAGCGACAAGAGTTTAATCAGTCAGTTTTTAACGAACGGAACTGAATCGATTCCGAAAGTGATTATTCTGGATAAAGATTTGAATGTTAAAAATTCCTGGGGACCGCGTCCGAAATTCGGAACAGAACTTCTGATGAAATACAAAGCTGATCCTGAAGTATATACTAAAGATCATTTCTATAACGATCTTCAGGTGTATTATGCGAAGAACAGAGGAAAAGATGCTGTTCAGGAAATTTTAGAATTGTTGTAATATGTCGAAATTTTTCAGATTTTTTGTTGTAATTCTATGCATTTCGAATTTTCTGAATGCTCAAAATTCAAAGCTTGAAAATAAAGAACTATTTTTCTCAAAAGAATATGAAAAATTTTCTCAGAATGACGACTATGATGGTAAAGAATCTCAGTCTTTACATTTTTCTGCAGAATTCAAGAAATTCATTTCCGAAAATCCTGAAACACTGTTGTATAGCTTTAAAAATTTAAATAATAAAGTAAGCATTATTACCTCCGAAGATAAAAAACTCAGATTTTATGTTTGGGATACAGAACTGGGAGGAACGATGAAAAGTTTTGATCAGATCATTCAATATTCCTCAAATGGAAAAGTAAAAACCATTTATAATAAAGAACAGTCTGATACTCCTTATTTTATTTCGGAAATTATAAAAGTTCCTCTTAATAATCAGATGTATTATCTTGTTATTTCTAACGGAATTTTCTCTACGAAAGATATGGCTCAGGCAATTCAGGCATTTACGATCCGAAAAGATCAGTTAATTGATTCTGATAAGATTTTTAAAACAAAAACAACAACTCTCAATAAAATTCAGGTTGATTTTGACTTTTTCAGCGTTGTTGACAGACCGGAACGTCCGCTGAAACTGATTACATTTGATAAAGACAAATTGTATATTCCAATTGTTGATAAAGACGGTGTTGTTTCAAAAAAATTTCTGATTTATCAGCTTAATAATAATTACTTTCAATATATTGGGACAAAATAAATAATATAGATTTAATGAAAAAAAATATAATTTACATTGTACTGATCGCAGTTATTGCCGTTATCGCATTTATTCCGGGAGTGAAGGAAAAACTGCAGGAAGCATTTTTTCCGGTAGCCACCATTGAAAACGCGGTACACATCAGCGAAGAAGATTATGATATCGATCTGAAGGGAATTAATGTTCCGAGTACCAATCTTAAAGCTTTTAAAGGAAAGGCGGTTTTCCTTAATTTCTGGGGAACATGGTGTCCTCCGTGCCGAAAAGAATGGCCTTCGATCCAGAAACTGTATGATACCAGAAAAGATCATGTAAATTTTGTTTTAATCGCCATGGAAGATAAAGAGGATGCGGTAAGAAAATTTCTGAAAGAGAATAATTACAACGTTCCTGTATACATTGCACAAAGTCCGATCTCTGAGAAAATCCTTCCGAAAGTGTTTCCTACAACCTATCTTCTGGATAAAGACGGACGAATTTTAATCAAGGAAGATGCCTCAAGAGACTGGAACACAGAATCTACCCATCAGTTTATAGATAATATTATTAAATAATTTTAACTAAATTTTGTAAATTATTGGTACAGAATTTGCGAAATTTACAGAGTTAAAAAAAATTATTTAAACCTAAACACAAAATGAAGTATTCTAAACTGAATCTGGCAAAAGAAGCGATTAACCACAAAGGTTTCGTAAAAAAAATCCCTGATATTTTCAGAATGATAAAAATGTGGAGAAAAGGAGAATATCCTATGAGATCCATCGATATTATTCTGCCGTTGTTAGGATTGTTATACGTGATCTCCCCGATAGATCTTCTGCCGGAAGTTGCCGTCCCAGTGATCGGCGTTTTGGATGATCTTGCTGTTTTATCACTGGCAATACCGAAACTGATTAAGGAGGTAGATAAATTCCTTCTCTGGGAAACCGAGCAAAAATATAATTCAGGCACCACGAAAGTAATTGATGCCGAAATTGTAAAATAATTTGAAAATAATATTTATAAGCCATTCGTCGTACGAGTGGTTTTTTTATGGAGAAATGCTAAAAGCGAATCGTAATTTTTTAATCTCGCTGATTTTACTGATTTCGAATATGCTGATATTTTTAATTTTTGTGTTATCCGTGAAAACATTAGTGTCATTCGTGTTAAAAAAACAGAGCAAAATTCACAATTGACATTTAACATCATTTCCTTAAATTTGCAACATCTAATAAAAAATAATGGAAAGTAAAAAAGAATTCTTTTTGGAGTGCTACAAACTGGGCATCATTAAATTCGGAAGATTTACCCTGAAAAGCGGAATCGAAAGCCCTTTTTATGTAGATTTAAGACCTTTGGCTTCAGATCCGAAAATTTTAAAAAATTTAGCCAATTATTTACTGGATATGCTTCCTCTGGATAATTTTGATCTGATCTGCGGAGTTCCTTATGCAGCACTTCCGATGGCTACAGCGATGTCTCTGGAAAGCTATATTCCGTTAATTATTAAAAGAAAAGAAGCTAAAAACTACGGAACTAAAAAACTGATCGAAGGAATTTACCAGAAAGGACAAAACTGTCTTTTGGTGGAAGACGTCATTACCTCCGGAAAATCTTTAATTGAAACCATTGCAGAAGTTGAGCAGGAAGACATCAAAGTTGCAGATATTGTTGTGGTTTTAGACAGAGAACAGGGCGGAAAAGAGCTTCTGGAAAGCCGTGGTTACAGAGTTCACACCCTATTCAATATTTCTGAAGTCTGCACCATTCTTCGTGAAAACGGCGAACTTACCGATGATGAAGTAAAGAGAATTCAGGATTTTTTACAGGGAAACCACATTCAGTTTGAAGAAAAAATAAGACCTTCTTACGAACAGAAATTAGAAGCCGCACAGCATTCCGTTTCCAAAAAATTACTGGAAACTGCTTTAGCAAAACAGTCTAATTTAATCGCTTCAGCAGATGTTACCACCACTCAGGAATTATTAGATTTAGCTGAAAAAGTGGGGCCACACGTTATTGCTTTAAAAACTCACATCGATATTATTTCGGATTTTGAATACGAAAAAACCATTACTCCGCTAAAAGCTCTTGCTGCAAAACACAATTTCCTTTTAATGGAAGACAGAAAATTTGCAGACATCGGAAACACGCAGGAACTTCAGTTTACAAGCGGTGTTTTTAAAATTACAGACTGGGCAGATTTTGTAACTTCTCAGGTGATCGGAGGTTTTGAATCTTTAGACTGCTTCAAAAATGTAGGCGTTGTAGCCATCATCGGAATGTCTTCGAAAGGTGCATTAACAACAAGTGCTTATCGTGAAGAAGCGTTAAAAATAGCTTCATCTCACCCGAATGTTATTGGAGGAGTATCTCAAAATACGCTTCCTGAGGAAATGTTATTATTCACGCCGGGTGTAAATTTAGCCGATTCAGGAGACGGAAAAGGACAGCAGTACAATACTCCGGAACACGTTTTTAAAACACTTCATACAGATTTCATTATTGTAGGAAGAGGAATTTATAAAGCTGAAAATGCAGAACAGGCAGCTCAGACTTATAAAAACGAAGGCTGGAAAGCATATTTAAATTCTTTAGAAAAAAAAGCAGTTCAGCAGTAAAATCTTTGCGGAATCTCTGCAAAATAAGTTATATTTGATACTTTATCAGGAATTTTGAAAAGAATCAGTATTTGTCTTATTTTGTTTTTAGGTGTTGCAGAAGTTTCTGCACAGAAAGATAGTATTTACATTGGGGCTAAATTATCTCAGGATAAAAAGATGCTTGATGTAACCGAAGAAATTGTGTATTTCAATAATTCGGAGAAAGATCTCAACACCATTAAGCTTTTGAATTGGGTCGCCGCTTACAACAGGCGCGGAACTTCTCTGGTCTACCGAAAACTGGAAGACAGAAATACCGATCTTCATTTTGCTAAAAAGAATGAGCTTGGTAAGCTGCTGAATTTACAGGTTAAAAATTCAGGCGAAGAAATTCCTGTAGGAGAAACTTCAGAGGAAAATATTTTTCTTCCTTTGAAAGAAACTTTGAAACCCGGAGAAAAAGTAAAACTTCAGCTTCAATATCAGATTCAGCTTCCTGATAAGAAATTTACAGGATACGGAACTTCTGATACCAACGTAGCGTTAAAATATTTCTTTATTGTTCCGGATCGCTTTGATCCGGACAATATTTCCAAAAGAGATTATGCCGACATCGAAGAAACCGTAAGTTATAATACATTCTGGACGGTAAACTTAGATCTTCCGGTTAATTATTTTGCAGAAAGTAATCTTTTACAGACCCAGATCAATTCTTTCAATGGTTATCTGGATTCTGATCCTGAGTTCCTGATTTCACAAAATGAATATCCCTCCATTAATATCAATACGAACGATATTCATACGGAAATTAAGTTCGGTTACAATTTAAAGCCTGAAGAAAAAGAAAGTCTGGAATTTTATCTTCCTTTACATTTAAAATTCATCAAAGAAAGAATCGGTTCTGTTCCTGAAAGAATTTTTATTTCAGATAAATTCAGAAATAAGGAAGATTTTTTTGGGAATAATGATATCGCTTTCTGGAAATTCAGATTCCAGCTTTTTACCGATGCCGAAAAAACGGATCTTGACTATTTCGGAATTATTGCCAAAAAAGTTTTAGATGAAATCACCATTACCGATAAACAGGATCATCACTGGTTCCGAAACGGACTGAAATCTTATCTGGAAATTCAGTACCTCAAAAAATTCTACGCAGATACTAAATTGCTGGGAAATTTACCTGAAACGAAAATTTTCGGGGTAAAACCTTTAAAATTATTTCATGCTTCGGATGTAAAACTGATTGAAAGATACGGTTTGGCGTATCAATATATCATGTCTCAGAATCTGGATCAGAAAATTGATGAAAATTATTCTGACCTGAGTAATTTTAACGATATGGCGATCAGTAATTTTGAAACTGGAACGCTTTTCAATTATTCTGCCGACAAAATGGGTTACGGAAATTTTGAAGCTCTTGTAAAAGATTTTATTGCCAAAAATACCGACAAAGAAATTGATCCTGCTGATTTTTTAAAAGAATTAGCAGAAAAAGATAAAAGAACATCTTACCTTCCTGAATTTCTTGAACACAAAAACAGGGTAAATTTCAGGCTGAGAAAATTTAAAAGAGAAGGCGATTCTCTGAATGTAACCATCCAGAAAAATACTTTTGCAAACATTCCGGTAAAATTACAGACGACATCAAAAAACGGTGAAACCACAGAATATTGGGTTGAAACAGATGAAAACCAAAAGGAAAAAAAATTCTCAATTCCGGCTTTAGATACCTATAAAATAACACTGAATGACGATTACATTTTCCCGGAAGACAATTACATAGATAACTTTTTGTATGCAAAAGGTTTCTTTTCCAATATGCGTAAAATAAAGCTTAAACTGATTAAAGATATTCCGAATCCTGAGTTCAATGAAATATACATCAATCCGAGAGTACGTTTCAGCAATACGTACGATAAATTTCTGATCGGATTTAACTTTAAAAATCAGTCGTTTTTCGATCAGAAATTTCTGTATTCCATTACTCCGACTTACAGTACCGGAACAGGAAAACTGACAGGTTCGGGAGCAATTGCCTATTCTTTTCTTCCGGCTGAAAGCATCATCCGAAGTCTTACTTTCGGAGTTTCAGGCTCTTATTTTCACTATGATTATGATCTCGCCTACCGAAAAGCTTCCATTTATTCGAATTTAAATTTCCGAAAAAACCCGAGAAGTACGGTAAGCAGAAGCTTAGGTGTTTCTTATAATTATTTTGAAAGAGATCTTAATGCGTTGATGATTGCCAATAACGACTATGACCGGTATAATCTCTGGAGCGTTGGATATGGATACAACGACAGCCAGAGTATTCATGAAAAAAGCCTGGGTGTAAGTACACAGTGGATGGAAGATTTTCATAAAGTAACCGCAGAAGGATTTTACCGATGGGAATTTGCGCCAAGACAAAAACTAAGTGTACGATTATTCGCAGGATATTTTATTAAAAACAATACCAGAAACAATACTTTTAATTACGGGATTTCCAGAGTTTCAGACTACTCCTTTTCCTATAATTTATTGGGACAGAGTGCAACAGGCGGAATTCTTTCCCAACAGTATGTTTTGGCAGACGGTGGATTTAAATCCTTCATTCCGGGAAGTGTAAATAAATGGATTGCTTCAGTAAACGTAGATACAAGTGTATGGAAAATTTTCCACGTCTATGCAGATGCAGGAGTTTATGACAACAAAAACCAATCGACGAAATTTATCTGGGACAGTGGCGTAAAAGTGAGAATCATCCCCGATTTTCTTGAAATCTATCTTCCGGTGCAGTCTTCTTTAGGTTTTGAACCAGGCTTTAAAGATTACGGAAAAAGAATACGATATACTTTAATTCTTAATCTGAGTTCTATTATTAATGCGGCAAGAAGAGGTTGGTATTAAAAAATTAACTGAAATTACTTCATAAAAAAGCCTCAGATTTGAAATCTGAGGCTTTTATTTATTTTAATGCTTAAGAGCTAAATTAGTCTTTCAGGATTTTTTGAGAAACTGGCTTATTGTTTACAGTACCTGTTACAATGTAATTTCCTTTTTGTAATTCAGCAACGCTTACAGATTCATTTTCTTTTACAGAAGCTGTTTTAACGATCTGTCCTAGCATGTTGTACACTTTTATATCTTTAGCATCAGCTCCGAAAGTAATCTCATCATTTTTAACAAAAGTATTTTTAACGAAGTTACCTCCTTTTACAGTAGATAAATCTGTAACAGCTAAGGTTCCTGATGTAGAATTTTGTGGAGTTGGTGCACCCGCAGCAAAATCAGTATTATTATTATTCGTATCTCCTGAAATTCTTGCTACAGAGTTTGTATTTGAGGGAGCCGGAGCGGGTCCTGCACCTTCATACTGGCTTGCTGTTGTTCCAAATCCAACAAAATCAAGTACATTACCATCAGTAGGCGAAGTAACTTGTGTTGCATTACTTGCCAAAGCAACTTTTCCTGCCGTTGCTGACATTGCAAAACCAGCAGTAGTATTAGTTCCTGTTCCGAAATTTGTAGGAATAGGAGCAATATAATCGGGAGTTGGAAGGTTTGTTGTTCCTGCGTTACCCAACGCTTCCTGAACAAGATAAGTTTTACCAGGTGCTAAAGTAATATCGGGTAAAGTATGATACTGCGCAATAGCATTAGCAGCCGATCCATACTGTAAGGTTGCACCGCTTAATGTTACAGTTGTTGATCCAATATTCTTTAATTCAATAAAATCATTCTTATAAGTAGAGCCACTATTTCCTCCACCACCGTAGATTTCATTAATTACAATCTGGGCGTTCGCTAAAGCTGTTATCCCAATAATACTCAAAAAAGTAAAGATCTTTTTCATTGTTTTAAAACTTTAAATATTAATATTTTATACGAACAAATTTACAAAAAAACCACCATTTAAATTAAATGGTGGTGAGTATTTAACAAATTATTAAAATTATTTTTTAATAATTTTCTCAGAAACTTTTTTACCGTTTAGTATTCCCGTTACAATATAGTTCCCTTCTTTTAGTTCAGAAACATTTACAGATTGATTCTCTTTTACTGAAACAGACTTTATCATTTGTCCATTCATTGTATAAATTTTCACCTCTTTAGAGTCTGCTCCGAAAACAATTTCATTATTTGTTATTAAAGAGTTTTTAACAAAAGTCTCTTTTGCTTTAGATAAATCGTTAGCAGATAATGTTCCTCCCAATTGCGTCCATGAAACATCATCTAAAACAATCTGTCTACTTCCTGTTGATCTAAATTCTATAACAACATCTCCAGGAGTATTTACGGTTACAGATCTTGTATAATTCGTATCCATTGCTGCTAATGAATAATTATCTACCTGAATATTATTAACATACACAGCCATCGTTCTGTTAGCACCAGTTCCTGCAGTAAAATAAGATCTTACAGTATAAGTAATTGTACCCACTCCGTTTGCTCCTGAATTGGCTTTTACATTTCTTGTTCCACTTGAGTCAAACCCAACGGAAGTTCCTGTAACGTTATCTGTAGAGGTAACTTTTCTTGCTCCTGAATATGTCCAAGTAACTCCATTATCTCCAGAATAACTTCCCCCGACATATGAACTTGCTGATGCATTTAAATTTGTAAATGATTCAGACCCTTGTGCAAAAGTTAATCCTGAAAAGCCAATTAAGGCTAAGAAATAAAGTTTTTTCATGACTTAAAAAATTTAATTATTAATAATTTACAGGCCAAAAGTACACCATTTTTTTTTAGTAATGCAATAATTAGGTTAATTTTCTGTTAATAATACTAAAACCCTTTCCATAAAGTATTTTTAAGTATTTTTACGCTTTATTTTTAGAGATTTGCGAAATTTTATTCTGATATTCGTGTTGTTGTTCGTGGGCATATTTTCAGGAAATGCTCAGGTATTTACATGGAAAAATCCCAATCTTCCGCAAGACACTCTTAAGAATGACAGTCTTAAGCAGGACAGCATTCTCGCTGCCAGATTTGAGCAGGATATTTTCGCAAAAGACACGCTCGATTTTGTAAAGACCAACAACCGCATTATTGTAGATGAAGGTGTTCTCGCAAAGAATGATAAAAAAAGATTTTTAGGGGAATTAAATTCCAAAGGATCCATCATTCGCGGGATTACGTTTGGTAACAATCAGGGGCAATCTGTACAAAGTTCTATGGATTTGCAGATTTCCGGAAGACTTTCGAAAGATGTAACTATTCTTGCGAGTATTTCGGATCACAATCTTCCGATTCAGGCAGATGGATATACACAAACGCTTGAGGAATTCGACAAAATTTATATGCAGCTTAATATCAAGGATAAATCGATATTGAGAGCGGGACATCTGGATTTGGTGGAAGCTAAAAATTATTTTGCTAAATATCAGCGGAGAAGTATGGGACTCGAATTTCAGACGGAATTCGGGAAAGAGAACAAAACCTTTGTGGATGTTTCGATGGGGGTTGCACGAAGTGAATTTCACAGAATCCGTTTTCAGGGAGTGGAAGGAAATCAGGGACCTTATCGATTGACAGGAAAAAACGGCGAACAGTTTATCACTTTAATTTCAGGTTCTGAGCAGGTTTTCATCGACGGAATCTTGATGAAGCGCGGTGAAAATCAGGATTATATCATCAATTACAATACCGGAGAAGTTACTTTTACCAGTTTCCGACCGATCTTCCAGCAGAATTTCATTACGATATCTTATAATTATACCAACAGAAATTATTCCAGATATTTATTTACCGGAAAAGTTGAGCATAAAAGGGAAAAACTGAAGCTCGGACTGAACTGGTTTATGGAAAACGACAATAAAAATGCACCGCTTTCTTTAAATCTTTCACAGGAAGATCAGCAGATTCTTGCAGAAGCCGGAAACAATCCGAATTTAATGTATGCTCCATCAGGTGTGGTTACAGAATATGATGTCAATAAAATCTTATATAAACTGGTTCAAAGTTCGGGAGGAAATTATTATGAATTTTCAACCGATGCCACACAAACATTGTACAGCGTTTCTTACACGTATTTCGGGGCTAATTTAGGAGATTACAAAATTACGCAGACAACCAACAACGGGCGTGTTTTCGCTTACGTTGGTCCCAACATGGGAGATTATCGTGCCGTAAGGAAACTTCCTTCTCCGGAAAAATCTCAGGTGTATTCTGTAAACTCAGAATATTTATTAAAAGACGGAAAAATAGGAGCGGATATTTCTTTGAGCAATTATGATGTCAATTTATTTTCATCAAAAGATTCTCAGCAGAATATAGGATATGCATGGAGAGTTTTCGGAAACAAAACCTTCACCAAAAATAACTGGAAAGGAACTCCGAATTTCGAATATCAATATATAGACAAGCAGTTTCATATTTTAGACCGAATTAATGATGTGGAATTCTCCAGAGATTTCAACCTTGCGCAGGAATTCAGCGGAAGAACGCAGAACAGATTTATTTTCAGCTTTTTGAACAAATGGAACAATAAATCAACATTAAATTACAGAATCAATTATCTTGATGAGCAGGAAACATATAAAGGAATAAAGAATGATCTGGATTTTGGGTGGATCAGCGGTAAATTTTTCACAAAAGGAAATTTATCCTATCTGAATACCAATGCTGTACTTCAGGATACCAAATTCATCAGAGGCGGGGTTTCCACTGAGTTTACCGGTAAAAAAGGAAGCTGGGCGATTGGCGGAAGCATGGAACACAACGAAAAGAAGTACAATGATACGCAACTGATGGACGTTACCAGTTTTAGCTGGAAAGAAATTTTTGTTCAGAAAAAAATCGGAGACAGTACAAGAACCAAACTTTTGGCAAAGGTTTATATGCGTGATAATGATTCTGTGCGGGACAACCGACTTCAGAATATGAATAATATTTTGGGAGTGATGGCAGAAAGCCAGATCATTAAAACAGAAAAAACAACGCTGAATGCCCTACTTCACTACAGAAAGTTCTTTTATCAGAATCAGGATGTTGATCTTTCGAGAAACAATGACTTCGTTGTCGGAAATATTCTTTATAATCAGCAGCTTTTCAAGAACGGAATGCGTTTGCAGGCGTTCTATGAACTTGGGAACGGACAGGAAGCCCAAAGAGAGTTTCAGTATATCAAAGTGACGGACGGACAGGGAATTTATAAATGGACAGATTACAACGGAGACGGTGTTCAGCAGCTTGATGAATTTGAAATTGCCGAATATTCCGATTTGGCGCAATACATCAGAATTTACACCAACTCTGTACGGTATATTCCTTCCAACAAAAATAAAATTCAGCTCGCGTTATTTGTAAATCCTTCAATTGTTTTTAATTCTGAAAATAAATTTTTAAAACGCTGGAATTTCAATATTTCATTAAACTCACAAAATTCATTCTTCAAAAAAGATAAAGTTCTGGTTTTGAATCCTTTTGAGAAGAGTGATGACATTATTCTTAAAAATCAGAATATTTTGGCTTCCGCACAGTTCAGTCCGACCGACAAATCCGGCTGGAACGGAAATTACCGTTTCATCTCCAATGATAACCTCATCAATGCGAATTTCAGTAATGAAGAGCGGGAACAGGTTTCGCACTTCCTGAATATCGGCTATTGGTTTAATAAAGAATTCCGGATCGACTGGGAAAATTCGGTTCATGATATTCAAAATTCCTCTCAGTTATTTTCTACAAGAGATTACCGTCTGAATAATTTTGAAACGAAACCAAAAGCAACCTATAAGTTTACCGATGCCATTCAGGCTGAACTTTCTTCGGCATTCCGCCAGAAACAAAGAGTGGATGGAGAAGAATTACTAAAAGCGTTTGATGTTACGGGAACCATTCAGTGGGAACGCAGAAAAACTTCTATCAGAGGAAATTTCTCATTCATCAATAATAATTTTAACGGCAATAATTTCAGTATTGTCGGAAACCAGATGTTGGATGGTTTAAAACCGGGGAAAAATCAGGTTTGGAGTGTTTTCATTCAGCAGGCGATCAATTCTTTCCTTCAGCTAAATTTAAACTACGAAGGCAGAAACTCCGGAGACCGAACGATTCATATCGGAAGTATGCAGGTAAAGGCGAGTTTTTAGAGTCGGAGGGGTTTTGAGTTGGAGAGTTTTTGAGTTGGAGGGTTTGAGGGTTTTAGATTTCTTGCTTAGTATTATAATTTACCTGAGATTTTCGTTTTTTACACTGCTTATTTTACAGCAATTACATTAATAGAAATTATCAAATTCTGAAATGCTCAGAAATTCGTAAATTTGCACCATGATAAAAATTGGCAATATAGAACTGCCGGAATTTCCGCTTTTGCTTGCACCGATGGAAGATGTGAGTGATCCGCCGTTCAGAAGACTTTGCAAAATGCACGGAGCAGATTTAATGTATTCGGAGTTTATCTCTTCGGAAGGGTTAATTCGTGATGCCATCAAGAGCCGTAAAAAGCTTGATATTTTCGATTACGAAAGACCTGTCGGAATTCAGATTTTTGGAGGTGACGAAGAAGCGATGGCTATGTCTGCAAGAATTGTGGAAACGGTAAATCCGGATCTGGTTGATATCAATTTCGGATGTCCTGTAAAAAAAGTGGTCTGTAAAGGTGCAGGAGCTGGAGTTTTGAAGGATATTGATCTTATGGTTCGTCTTACCAAAGCCGTAGTGCGTTCTACAAGTCTTCCTGTAACGGTAAAAACGCGTTTGGGTTGGGACAGTACTTCCATTAATATTGATGAAGTGGCAGAACGTCTTCAGGAAACAGGCATCAAAGCATTAACCATTCACGCGAGAACCCGTGCGCAGATGTACAAAGGGGAAGCTGACTGGGAACATATTTCAAGAATTAAGCAAAATCCTAATATAGAAATTCCGATTTTCGGGAACGGTGATATCGATTCTCCTGAAAAAGCGTTGGAGTACAAACAAAAATATGCGTGCGACGGTATTATGATCGGTCGTGCAGCGATTGGTTATCCATGGATTTTTAACGAAATCAAGCATTTCTTTAAAACCGGAGAACATTTGCCGGCTCCTACAATCGAAGACCGATTACTGGCTGTTCGTCAGCATGCAGAATGGAGCGCAGAATGGAAAGGCGAAAGATTAGGACTGGTGGAAATGAGACAGCATTACAGCAATTATTTCCGTGGAGTTCCTCATTTTAAAGATTTCAGAAAGAAATTTTTAGAAGTGTTTACTTTAGCAGAAATGGATGCGCTGATTAAAGAAACACAGGAGTTTTATACAGAATATTTGGCGCAACAGGCATAAAAAATGAAACCATCAATAGTAAGTTGATGGTTTTTTATTTTCACTGTTTAGTTTTATTTAATATCCTTCCGAAGCCGATTGGTTTTTAATTAACGCCAATGCAGATGAAGTGCCTATTCTTTGTACTCCAAGACTGATCATTTTTTCGGCATCTTCCGGAGTTCTTACTCCGCCTGCGGCTTTTACAGGAAGCTTTCCGGCATTTTCCAGCATGATTTTAATTCCTTCAAAGGTTGCTCCGTTAGGTTTTCCTCCTTCTGTCTCATAGAAACCAGTGGAAGATTTTACGAAAATTTTAGACAAATCGTTTTCAGAAAAGTTTTCTTCTGCCCAAGCGGAAATATTTTTGGTAAGATCAGCAATCTGCTCATCAGTTAAAGCAGCGATTTCGATGATCCATTTTGCAATTTTATGGTGTTCCAGACAAAGCTTTGTACACTGTACAAATTCATTCTTTACAAGCTCAAGATCACCTTTAGTATAAGCACTGTAATTGATTACAAAATCCAGTTCATCTGCTCCGTCTGCAATTGCTTTTTCGGCTTCCGCAAGTTTTTCCTCTACAGAATAGGTTCCTTCGTGAAAACCGATGACTGTTCCTACCACAACATCCGAATTCTTTTCCTGAATATACTTTTTAATTTCAGAAACATAATCGGGACGGATCATTACGGCAAAAATACCATAATCTATCGCTTCCTGCGTGAGTTCTATATCTTTCTGTAAAGTTTCTTCCTGTGACAGCCCCGACTGTGCAGGTGTTTTCAAATATGTTGAATCCAGATATTGTGCAATATTCATAATTTATTATACTTTCAGTTGTCTGTAAATACCCTGTTCCAAAGATATGAAAGTTTCTGTTCTTATCACCCCTTTCAGTTGCTGAAGCTTACTCAGAATCTGCATAAGATGGTCGTTATCTTTACAAAGAACTTTCAGGAAAATGGTATAATTTCCTGTTGTGTAATGGGCTTCCACCACTTCATTAATGTCTTTAAGAGATTTTACCATGTCGGGATAATGACTTGGCTGATCCAGAAATACGCCGATGTAAGAAATAACTTTATAGCCGATTTTCTTAGGATTTAAAAAAGAAATTGAATTTTCAATAACCCCTGCCTGTTCAAGTTTTTTAATCCTTTGATGAACTGCTGTTGTAGATATTCCTACATTTTTTGAAATATGAGCTAACGAGGATTTTGCATTATCCATTAACATATAGATAATTTCTTTATCGATTGAATCTAACTGATAACTCGTGTTGTTTGAATTTTTCATTCTTTCTACTTTATTTATGTTTTTTACGTCTGTTACAAATTCCTGAATTTTATAAAAACCGGAAAATGATCGCTATAACCACCCAAATACCTCGTTCCTGCGTAGGTCCTGTAGGGTCTGCCTGCAAATTTTCTGTCGCGGCTGCTGAGTTTTTCAGAATTGAATATTCTCGCCTCCTGAAATTTCAGACCACGGTCATCATCAAAGAAAGACTTCGATAAAATGATCTGGTCATACAGCAATCCCGATTTATAATGAAAAGTAGAATAATTTCTTGTGGAAAACAGACGCTGGAAAGGATTTTCCAATACTTTTTTTCCTGCATCATCAAAAAGAATTTTTACTAAATTTTCATCATCTGGGTTTTCATTAAAATCACCACACAGCAATACGTTTTCTTTATCATTCTGTACAATCTTAAGAATTCTCTCCCGAATCTCGGAAAGGATAAAGTCTCTTTTCGGTTTATTAACGTCTTTTTCGCGTTTAGAGGGAAGATGCGCGATAAAAACATTAATAATTTTGTCTTTATATCTTACTTTCGAGTAAAGAATGTCTCTTGTTGTATCGTAATTTCCTGTGTTTCTGTTTATAATTTCAAAAAAGAAAGTAATGGTTTCTGAGTCTATTACTTCCACTTTATTTTTATCATATAATAAGGCTACATCTACCCTTCTCTCGTCCATAGAATTGTAGTGCACAATTCCGTATTGCGAATTGAAAGGTTCCATCTCCACAAGATCTTCCAGAACTTTCCTTCCGGAAACCTCAGAAAGACCAATCATAAAAGGTAAAACACCGTTTTCCTCCTTCATCAGCCTGAAAACATGTGCAATCTTGGAAAGTTTATTCTTGTATCTGCTTTCATCCCAATTTCTAAGTCCTGATATTGTAGGATCTAATTTATGCATCGGCTTCGGATCCGGTAAAAACAGATTTTCAACGTTGTAAAAACTAAACAGCTCCATTACCACACTTTTCAGATTTCAAACAATTCCTTTTATAAAATTGATTATGTAAATTTATTATTTTATTTAATATATCGTTAATAATTTTAACAAATTTCAACAATTAATTTTATCATTCAAATATAGACAATTAAAAGAATATTTTAAACCAAATAAGCAATTTTAATTAAAAACATTACCCATAACACAAAATTCACTTTTAAGTCTAAATAAAAACTGTTTTTAAAATTAAATTTTTTGGTAGAAAAAATTCTATGAACAGTTAGGTAAATGAAAAATTTTCAACCATTTCTTCGCAACGGCTATCAATTATCGTTGTAAAAATTTAAAAAATTTGGCGTTTTCTAAAAAACGATTGTTTTTGTCTATTTTAAAGCAGATCGGGACGTTTTTCCGTGGTAATTCTTACCGCTTCATCATGTCTCCATTCTTCAATTTTGGCAAAATTTCCGCTCAGTAAGACTTTAGGAACTTCTAAACCTTTGTAAACTTCCGGCCTTGTATAGATCGGAGGAGATAAAAGATCGTCCTGAAAACTGTCCGTTAAAGCACTTTGCTCGTCGTTCAGAACACCCGGAAGCAGACGGATTACAGAGTCTGCAAGAACGCAGGCTGCCAATTCTCCGCCGGTAAGAACATAATCTCCGATCGAAATTTCTCTGGTAATATGCAGATCTCTCACACGCTGGTCGATTCCTTTATAATGACCGCATAAGAAGATCAGGTTATTTTTAATGGAAAGTGTGTTGGCAATTTTTTGGTTCAGAGTAACTCCATCCGGTGTAAGATAAATCACCTCATCGTATTCTCTCTGGGATTTTAATTCTGAAATACAGTTGTCTAAAGGCTCTACCATCATCACCATTCCTGCGCCGCCGCCGTAAGGTTCATCATCAATCTGTTTTTTTTTGTTGATTCCCCACTCTCTTAAATGATGGAAATGAACTTCTGCCAAACCTTTATCAATCGCTCTTCTTAAAATAGAAGTTTTAAACGGACTTTCCATCAGTTCCGGAAGTACGCTTATTATATCAATTCTCATTGTACTGTTTCGTTTTTCTTATTTGGCAAAATTATCAATCTTAAAGAAGAATCTTTGTTAAAATAGCTCCACATCCAGTTGAAGAACACAGCAAGCTTGTTTCTTACACTCAAAATAAGCATTAAATGTAAAAACATCCAGAAATACCACGCCAGAAATCCCTGAAATTTAATGAATGGTAAATCTACAACCGCTCTGTGTTTTCCGATGGTTGCCAAAGAGCCTTTATCGTCGTACTCATACTCTACCCATTCATTTACATTTTTCTTTAAGAGATTCCTTCCTAAATTTTTTGCCTGATTAATTGCTACGTTTGCCACCTGTGGATGACCCTGCGGATATTTCGGAGTTTCCATATACGCAATATCTCCGATTGCAAAGACATTATCGTAGCCTTTTATTTTATTGTATCGGTCTGTAATGTATCTGTTTTTTATTAATTTTTCGGCAGGAAAACCATCTACAACATTTCCTGTAACTCCGGCTGCCCAGATTACATTATTGGACGGAATGGTTTTTCCGCTTTTCATATACACTTTATCGCCGTCATAATCCGTAACGTATTCCTGGCTTAAAAATGTAACGCCTAAATCTTTTAAATATTCTTCAGATTTTTGCTGAGCTTCCGGACTCATTACCGCCAAAGGCTTCTCTGTAGAACTTACCAGAATAATCTTCAGATGGTCAAAATTCATGTAAGGATAATCGCGCGGAAGAATTTCTTTTTTCATCTCCGAAAACGCTCCGGCTAATTCTACTCCGGTCGGTCCGCTTCCTACGATTACGATGTTCCAGTTTCCGTCGTCGCTTCGGCTTTTTTCAAGAATCAGTTTTTCGAAAGTCATTAAAACATGGTTTCGGATGCTGATCGCTTCCTGAGTATTTTTCATCCCGAAAGCTTTTCCTGCCAGATCATTATTGCCAAAAAAATTGGTTTTGCATCCTGTTGCGATGATGAGTTTATCGTAGGTAAATTCCGCTTCGTCGGTGATGACTTTATTATTTGCGGTATCGATTTCCTTAACCTCCGTTAAACGAAACTGGGTATTTCTGGAACGCTGAAAAATTTTTCTGAAAGGAAAAGAGATATTGGAAGGCTCAATCCTTCCGCATGCGACCTGATAGAAAAGCGGCTGAAACATATGATGGTTTACCCGATCCAGAACAATAACCTTTTTGTTCTTGTTATTCAACGTTTTCGCAAGCTGCAGCCCCGCAAAACCTCCTCCTATGATGATGATCTTTTCGCGTGTTTCCATAGTACACAAATTTACTGATTTTATTTAGCATTTAGAAGTGAAAAAAGTTAGTTTTGTAAATCTTTATTCACAAACGATGTACAGCAAAAAAACCGCCAAAAAGATCCATCAGAACCGTCGGAAAAAATATCTTTTCCGCAGAAAAATTGTGCTGGGAATTTTAATTATTGCTCTTATCGGAACAGGATTGTATTTAAGGCAGTCCATAAGTTATTATTACGCTCTGTATTTCAATAAATTCACTCACAGAAAGCTTCACAACAGTGAAACAGAAGCACTGAGAATTCAAAAAATCCTTTCCAATAATTTAGATAAAACTTACGGGTTTGATATTTCGCATTATCAGAATAAAGAAGACATCAAATGGGACAGCCTTACGATCGGAAACAAAACCATTCCGCTGGAGTTTGTGGTGATGCGTGCAACGATGGGAAACCGAAATGCCGACAAACATTTTTCTGATTTCTGGGAACAGGCAAAAAAACAGAATTTAATCCGCGGAGCGTATCATTTTTACAGAGCAGATGAAGACCCTGTCATTCAAGCGAATAATTTTCTGGAAAATGTAAAGCTCGAAAGCGGTGATCTTCCGCCGATTTTGGATATTGAGAAAATCCCGAAGCGCAAAACGAATAAAAAACTGGTTGAAGACCTTAAAGTGTGGTGCAAAATTGTAGAGGAAACTTACGGCGAAAAACCCATTATTTATACGTATTATCATTATTACAAAGATTTCCTGAAGGGCGAATTTGATGATTATCCGCTCTGGCTAGCTAATTACAATGATGTTCCGGCTCCGTCACCCGATGCAGAGTGGGATTTCTGGCAGTTTACAGAAAACGGAATCGTGCACGGAATTAATACAAAAGTAGATCTGGATATTTACAACGGAAGTTTGTGGTCTTTGAAGAGGTTGACTTTGGATTGATTTTTTTCCGGTGATTTTGCAAATTTTAAACATCTGAGACTTTGGCTGAAGCCAATCGAAAAACCTTATATTGTTAACGGGCTAAAGCCCGTTTCTACTGATGAGAACATAAATTGACACACAAAAACTATTTAAACGGCTTCCTTTGAATCCATTCAGTTTTGGGAGAAATAGAAGGAAAAATAGTTTTCATGAAAGGATTAATGATAAAATTATTGTGCTTAATTAAGCCAAATATTTCAACTGGTTCCGCTCCGATCGTTGATTTGATCTCTAAAGCTGTTCTTCCGAAAATAATTCTTTCAAAACGATGATGAATTCCAAATTCCACCATATCGAAAAGCATATTGAGATAGATCTGCTTTTGTTTCTGACAGTCTTTTTCGTAGCCTAAAAAGTACGTATCAATATCTTTATTATTGAGGATCATGGTATAAAAACCAATTAGTTTTTCATTCGAAAAATATCCGAAAAGCCTGAAATTGTCTCCAAGATTTTCTTTCATGCTTTCAAAATGATTTTCTCTGAGAAAAAAGGTATTGAAAGGGGCATTTTCTGCGACATTCTGATAAAGAACATTCATTTCAGACTGATATTTTCTGATCATGTCTAATTGGAGTTCTTTTTTAATGATTCCTTGCAGTTTCTTTTTGGCAGTTTTGGCTCTTGCTCTGTATTTCTTCGAAAAATCATTGATATAATCATCAAAATTATTCCAGTTTTCTCTTATCCGAAGAATCATGTTCGGCTGAACGGAAAATCTGAAATATTTCCGATGCTTTTCTCCTTCAAAGTATTTCACAAAATTCGACTGGTAATCTTTATATATAATTAAGGATGTTGTTCTTATTTCCTTCTGCATTTTATAAACGGCTTCTTCCAGAAGCGGAATCACTTCTTCGGAAGTAATTTTTGAAGCATCAAAATAAAATCCGTTCTGTCCAGTAAGCATATTATTTCCCAGAATCATCACATCTTTACCGAATTGTCTTGCCATAAAATTCCTGATGCTGCAAAACACCTCATTTTTCTGGAAAGTTTTATGCTGAATAAAATTTAGATACTGAAACAAAGCACCGCCAATCAGTTCATTTTCTTTGAAAAAACCGACAAAGAAGCATTCCATGTTTTGCGGTCTGGAATTTTCTAATGCACGAAAATATTCTCCAGAAAGCAGGATATTGTGATTTCCGATCACAACATTCCATTCTTCCGGCAAATCGGTAGCTGAGTGATAAATTTTTAAAATATATGACATAAAAAAGGCTACGCAAAAGTAGCCTTAACTTTTTAAAACATTACATTTATTTTTGTGTTGCCCAGTGAAAACCGTCCGGAGCATACCAACCGCAGATAATTCCGCCCATAATGGTAATGCAGACCGTCCAAAAAGCAGCGTTAATTAATGTATATTTCCACGATTTTCTTTCGAACATCGCATTGATGGCAATCATGGGAAGCACGAATAAAAATCCCGTCATGGAAGAATGCAGTGCGCCGTGACCAAAGGATCTGTAAGCCATTCCGTAGTCTTTCATGAAGGCATGATAAGACGGATTGGCATTCATTTCATCTCCTCCGACCATTCCGAGCGCGCCAAACTGATGAATGGTTACAAATTGTAAGAACAAAGCCATTAATGCTGATAACATGATGGAAAAAATAAAAACTCCGATCATGGAACCCTTCATCTTATCTTCGGTTAAACCGACTTCTTTCATCCATGCTTTTCCGAAAACTTTAGGATGATACCAGATAAATCCCATTATTAAAGGGACAAGTGCGGCTGCAAAAACAGCCCAGTAGTTGATTTGCATCATAGTTTTAATTTTAATAATGTTAGGAATATAAATCTACATCAAAAATCTATTAAACAATACATTAAATTTAACAAATATTTAATTTTAACTAAAATTTTATAATTAAATAAAACCAAAGGCAAATACAATTCAATACATAAGACAATTCATTATTGTTTTAATATTGAAAAAAACGTATATAAGGCTTCGGGATTGTATTTCTGCTTTTTCTGATACATTTTCGTACTTTTGCGGCTCAGTTTAAGTTTCAAAATCTAACCATCAAACTATAATGAATTACGTTTCTGCCGAAAATCTTACCAAATCCTACGGAATAAAAGTTTTATTTGAAAATATTACTTTTCATGTAAACGAAGGAGATAAAATTGCCATTGTTGCCAAAAACGGAAGCGGAAAATCTACCCTTCTGAAAATCCTGATGGGAAAAGAAATTGCAGACAGTGGAACGGTAATCATCAATAAAGATATTCAGGTAGTGTTGTTTGATCAGGAAATAGATTTTGAACCGACCATTACGATTGATGAGTTTATGATGACTCTGGATTCGGCTCCGATTATGGCTCTGAAAAATTATCATCAGTCTCTGCATTCCACAGATAATGATTTTATTGAAAAAGCTCTTCTTGAAATGGAAGCACATAAAGCGTGGGATCTGGAAAATGAAATGAAGCAGATTCTTTCGCAGCTAAAAATCACCGATCTGGAAGCTAAAATGGGAACACTTTCCGGTGGACAGATCAAGCGTGTTGCTTTGGCAAAATTGTTAACGGAAACCAGAGCCGAGCACCGTCATACTTTATTAATTATGGATGAGCCGACCAACCACCTCGATGTTGAAATGGTGGAATGGCTGGAAAGTTATCTGAGTAAGGCAAAAATTACTTTATTACTGGTAACGCACGACCGGTATTTCCTCGACAGTGTATGCGATACGATCTGGGAAATGGAAGACAGGAATCTTTACGTTCATAACGGTTCTTACGCCACATATCTTGAAAATAAGATGATTCGCGAGGACAACACGAATGCTACAATTGATAAAGCCAACAACCTTTATAGAAAGGAACTTGAATGGATGAGAAGACAGCCGAAAGCAAGAACTACAAAATCCAAATCCAGAATTGATGCTTTCTACGAAACGGAAAAAGTAGCCAAAACAGACACGAGAAAACAAGGTTTAGAGCTTGATTTTGAAATGAAAAGGCTTGGAAATAAAATTCTTGAGCTTAAAAATATTGACAAAAGTTTTGGAAGTAAATTGTTGCTGAAAGATTTCAGCTATTCTTTCCAGAGAGGTGAAAAAGTAGGAATTGTAGGGAAAAACGGAGCGGGAAAATCTACTTTATTAAATATTATTCAGGGGTTTGAAAAAGCTGATAAAGGAGAGATTGAAACCGGAGAAACCATCCATTTCGGATATTTCTCGCAAAAGGGTCTTACTTATAAAGAAGATGAAAGAGTAATTGACTTCATTAAAGAAGTTGCTGAATTTTACCCTTTAGCCAACGGAAAAAGTCTTTCTGCCTCCCAGTTTTTAAGATTGTTTTTATTTGACGATCAGACGCAGTACTCCCCTATTTCCAAACTTTCGGGTGGTGAAAAAAGAAGACTTCATCTGATGTATATTTTATACCAGAATCCGAACTTTTTAATTTTTGATGAGCCTACGAATGATCTGGATCTTCCGACTTTAACGGTTCTTGAAAACTTTTTACAGCAGTTTCAGGGTTCATTAATCATTGTGTCGCACGACAGGTATTTTATGGACAGAATCGTAGATCATATTCTTGCTTTTGAAGGAGAAGGGAAAATCCGTGATTTTACAGGTAATTTCTCCGAATACCGCGAAGCGAAAAGCAAGGAGGATGCTTTAGAAAAGTCTGTTTCCGTAAAATCTGAACCTGTAAAAGAAACAGTTCCTGCTGTAAACAATACAAACGCAAAAAAGAAAAGACTTTCCTTTAAAGAACAGCGTGAACTCGAAACCATCGAGAAAGAAATGCCTGAATTAGAGGAAAAACGAGCGAAAATATTAGATCAGCTTAATAATGAAGCGGATTACGAGAAAATATCCAAACTTTCTGCCGATCTGGAATCGATCTCTGAAACTTTGGAAAACCATGAGATGAGATGGCTTGAACTTCAGGAGATCTTGGGTGAAGCGTAGTTGGGTTTGAGGGTGTGAGAGTTTGAAAGTTTTAGGGTGAGAGTGTTTAAGGGTGAGAGTGTTTTAGAGTGTGAGAGTGTTTTAGAGTGTGGAAGCGTTATATTTTATTGATGTAATTTTTTTACTCTAAAAATCCTGCTTTAAGAGTCATAACTCTAAACTGCAATAAAACTCCCAAAACCTAAAACTCTAAGACTCTAAAACTCTCTCACCTTAAAGACTCTACAAGTAAATCACTTTCTCCTGTTTGGAACTTTCCGCTGCCGCATCGATAATTTTCATATTTTTGATGATTTCTTCCGCAGGTGAAGGCAATGCGTATCCGAAAACGATAAATTCATAAATCTGCTGATAGTAATTCATGTAATTTCCAGGTTCGCTTGAAGTGAGAATTCTTTCAGTTTCTTTATTTTCATTTAGATAATTCAGAATCCCGTCGGTTTCTGTTAAAGGCTTTGTCCATTCGTCGCCATATTCCGGAACAGCTCCTGCCACGAGTTCATTTTCCTGGTAATCGGTTCTTTCCTGCAAAAAGCTTCCTTTTTCTCCGTGAACGGCATAAGCAAAATGCGCTTCTTTGGTGAATACAGAAGATTTCAGCCTTACTCTTAAATCATTTGGATAAAATAAAATAATTTCAAAATAATCGTTAGCAAATTCTTTTCCTTTCATAGAAAAAACATCGGCAAACAGTTTTTCGGGAAACCCAAAATACTGAACTGCCTGATCCACCAGATGCGATCCTAAATCATGCAGCGAACCCGAACCTATGGCTTCAGGATTTTCTTTATGCGCTTTTCCACTCGGCTCAGTTCTGAACCTATCGAAACGGATTTCCACCTCCTTGATATTTCCAAGTTTTCCTTCGTTGATGATTTTCTGCACCTGAAGATAATCGCGGTCGAATCTTCTGTTCTGATAAACGCTTACAAATAATTTTTTCTCTTCCGCAAGTTTTGCCAGTTCTTCTGCTTCTGCAACATTTACAGTGAAAGGTTTTTCAACCACTACATTTTTTCCCGCTTCCAGTGCCATTTTTGCATATTCAAAATGTGTCTGTACCGGAGTATTCACAACCACGAGTTCGATATCGGCATTTTCCAGCATTTCTTCTACGGAACGGTAAATTTCTGCTTCAGGATATTTTTCTTTAGATTCTTCCTTATTTCTTTCCACGATCGCGGAAATAAAAAATCCCGGATGTTCTTTCAAAAACGGGGCATGAAAAACTTTTCCGCTCATTCCGAACGCACAAAGTCCGACTTTTACTAACTGCATAGATTTATTTTTTTAACAAAGATATTTAATCTAAAGTTCTCATCCCTACTAAAATAAGGGAAAACACAATTTCTAAATTAAAGATTAATGATAAAAATCAGTTTATAATTTTTATTAATTCTAAATAATAATATACATTTGCACTTTATTTAAAACCACTCTAAATAATAATAGACTATCATGAAAAAGCAGCTAGCCACAATAGGATTAGTATTCGCAGCCCTTTCTTTGGACGCGCAGATGAAATACGTTGAAGCTGATACCATTAGAATCCAGACTATTGAAGACGTTAATCTTCATAAAACCGGAAATCCCAACAAGGCAAGACCATTATCTACCAAGTCTAATCTTACGATGATGGAAACTCCTCAGCCGATTGCCATCGTTACTCACGAAATTATTGAGCAGCAACAGGCAAAACAACTGAGTGATGTTCTGCAGAACGTTAACGGAATCTATGTAACTTCTTCCAGAGGAAATTCTCAGGACAGTTTCGGAGGACGTGGTTTCATTCTGGGAAATGACAATATTTTCAAGAACGGTTCCAGAGTTAACAGCGGTGTTTTCCCGGAAGTCAGCGGACTGGAAAGAGTGGAAGTTCTTAAAGGTGCGAATGCAATGCTGTACGGAAATACGGCTGCAGGTGGTGTTATTAATATGATTACTAAAAAGCCTAAATTCAACTTTGGCGGAAGCGTGGGGATGAATGCGGGAAGCTGGAATTCTTATAAACCGACAGTAGATCTTTATGGTCCGCTTTCAAAAAATATTGCTTTCCGTGTGAACGGAGCGTATGAATATGCAGAAAGTTTCAGAGATGTGGTACAATCTGAAAAGTATTATTTCAATCCTTCATTTTTATTTAATTTAAGCGACAGATCACAGATCATCGTTGAGGCAGATTATCTTAAAAATGATTTTACTCCGGATTTCGGAATTGGTTCCATCACGCAGCGTGACGGATATACTTACCAGATGAATAATCTTCTTCCGAGAAATGCTTTTTTAGGAACAGATTGGCAATATCAGAATATAGAGCAGGTTACTACCAATGTTACCTTCAATCATCAGTTTAATGAAAGATGGTCTTTAAACGCTACGGCATCTTACCAGAATTACACGAAAGATTATTTTTCTACGGAAAGAGTACAGTGGGGATACGAAAAATCAACCGACAGGCTTTTCTGGAAAAGACCTTTGAACAGAACGTATAACGAACAGAATTATACTTCGGCACAGGTAAATTTAAATGGTGAATTCAATACAGGAAAAATAAACCATAAAGTGTTATTCGGGTCAGATGCAGATTATGGAGTTGGAGATTCTTATACTTACTATAATCCAACCAACAGACTGGCTTACGGAAACAGCTATCTGTATGGAACCAACGGAAACAGCAATGGTATTCTTTATCTGGACAATCCTGATTCCTGGGCAAACGGAAGTGCTCCTGCTGCTGAAAGGTTAGAGAAAAACAGAATTAATACGAGAAGAATCGGAGTGTATGCTCAGGACTTCATTAGTTTAACCAAAGAATTTAAAGTTATTGCAGGGTTGCGTTGGTCTTACATTGAAAATATGCCCACGATCAACACAAAATTTAAAACGGTTACAAGCGGTTTAGTGAATCTGAATTCCACGACGGGAAAATCGCTGGTTAATAATTCATCGTCATCCGATCAGGCAATATCTCCGAAATTAGGTTTTGTTTATATGCCGAATGATAATTTTTCAGCATTTGCAACCTATACAAACTCTTTTGTTGCCAATGTGGGAAGATTAAGAGACGGAGAAGCTTTAACGCCAACCAACATCGATCAGTATGAAGTGGGTGCCAAAAAGAATTTCTGGAACAATGCTTTAGCGGTTAATCTAACGGTTTACCAGATTTTATACAGAAATTATTATCAGAATGCATTGGATGATAAAGGAAATCCTGTAGATCCGACAGGACTTACCAAAGATTTTGCAGGAAAAATGAGAAGTCGCGGAGTTGAGCTTGATATTACAGGAAATCCAACAGAAAATTTATCCATTATCGGAGGTTTCTCTTATAACAATTCTGTATATCTGGATACTCCGGAAGCTTTCGGATATGTAGAAAACCAAAGACTGGTAAGAACTCCTGCAACTACTGCGAATGCTTCGGTATTTTATAAATTCACAAAATTCGTTCCGGGCTTGAAAGTGGGAGCCGGAGTATACTACATCGGAGACAGACTTGCCGGATGGAATGATACCAAAACAGGAGCCAACAGTCTGCAGCAGAGAAACGGGGTAAGCAGAATTTTCGAATTAAAAGATTACACAACGGTTTCTTTATCAGTTGGCTACGACTGGAAGAAATTCTCTATTCAGGGGAAAGTCGGAAACCTGTTTGATGTAGAGAATTACACCGTTCACGAAAATTATTCCGTGAACCCGATTACGCCGAGAAACTACTATGTTACATTAACGTATAAGCTGTAAAAAAGAATCACAATAATTTCTTCATGTAAAGTGGGAATTGCAATTTTGCAGTTTCCACTTTTGAAATTTTAAAAACAAAAACAATATATATGGATAAGATTAAAGACACAAGAAGTTTTATGAGAATCACGCACCGTTATCTGGGCTATTTCCTTGCCGGAATAATGGCTGTTTACGCAGTAAGTGGTGTTTTGTTAATTTACAGAGACACCGATTTTCTGAAAAAAGAAAAAAAGTACGATAAAGTCGTAGAAAAAAATCTTGATGAAAAAGCATTAGGAAAAGAATTGAGAATTAAAGGTCTTGAGGTTGAAAAAACAGAAGGAACAGTTTTAAAATTTAAACAGGGAACTTATGATGCTGCAACAGGACAGGCAAAATACACGAAGAAAGAACTGCCATTTGTACTGGATAAAATGACGAAACTTCATAAATCGCAGTCTAAAGACAGGCTTTCTCCTTTAAATGCTTTTTTCGGATTTTCTTTATTCTTTTTTGTAATCTCAAGTTTCTGGATGTTTAATCCTAAAAGCAAAGCTTTCAAAAGAGGAATGGTTTTCACCGTTGCAGGTCTTGTAGTATCGATTATTTTGCTTTTAGTATAATTTTAAAGCTAAAAAAAGCTCCTTTCCATCGGCATTTCATAAGAGTTATACCTTATTTGTTATTATCATGATTTCACTACCTATTGATTAGAATGGCACATTTATTGATTTTCTGAAATCACAAATGATATAACATTAAAATATTAAAATAATAAATTATGAAAAAGTTAATTTTTACAGGAATAATGGCAGTAGCCGGCTTGGCGGGAACAATGAATGCACAGATCCAGAAAGGAAACTGGTTGGTAGGTAGTAGCTTAATATCCAGTAATTTCGGTTTAAATACTGGTGGTGGTTATAACATTGCTATTCAGCCTAAAGGAGCATACTTCATTGAAGACAACGTAGCTGTCGGTGGTTATGTAGATTTAGGATTCAATAAGGTAACTAACGGTTCTCCTACAGAATTTACGTATGGAGTGGGTGCTTTAGGACGTTATTTTCTTTCTCCGGGAGAAAAAGGTGTAGATAACTTACTAAACCACGGACGTTGGTTCTTAGAAGGAAATGCAGGGATCGGAGGAAGATCTGTAGAAAATGCAGACTCTACAACAGGTTTCGATTTCGGAGTAGGTCCTGGTTATTCTTACTTCATTACCCCAAACATTGGTCTTGAAGGTTTAGTAAAATACAGAGGAAGAGCAGGATTTGGTAGCGAAGGTTTAAATTCGAATATTACATTCAATTTAGGTTTCAGCATCTACCTTCCTACATCTAAAGCAAAACAAATCGCAAATGATGTAAAGTAAGATTACGATCCAATCACTTCACATTCACATATACACTACAATTGAAATCGCCTCGAAGTTTTCGAGGCGATTTTCGTACAAATTAAAACTAAACTATAAAAAATCAAATAAATCATGTATTCGGTTGTGGCGTATATCTCAGATACGGCTTTATTTCTGTTACTCCTTTCGGGAAAATTTTTCTGGCATCTTCCGTAGAAATTGAAGGCGGAACAATTACATCATCTCCGTCTTTCCAGTTAACAGGAGTAGCAATTTTATGAGAATCTACCAACTGAAGAGAATCCAGAACCCTCAGAATTTCATTAAAATTTCTTCCGGTAGAAGCAGGATAAGTAATAATAAGCCTTACTTTCTTTTCCGGATCGATAATCAGTAAAGAACGAACGGTTGCCGTTGCAGAAGCGTTCGGATGAATAAAATCATACAATTCAGAAATTTTTCTGTCTTTGTCTGCGATAATCGGGAACTGAACTTCCGTATTCTGTGTTTCATTAATATCTTTAATCCAGTTTTGGTGATCTTCTACTCCATCCACACTCAGGGCAATTACTTTGGTTCCTCTTTTATCAAATTCTTCCTTCAGTTTTGAAGTATACCCAAGTTCTGTGGTGCAAACCGGAGTATAATCTGCGGGATGCGAAAACAAGATTCCCCAGGAATTTCCTAAATATTCGTAAAAATTAATATCTCCGGCAGAAGTTTCTGCCTGAAAATCGGGTGCGGTGTCTCCTAGTTTAATTGACATAATATTTTGCTCTTATTAGTCTACAAATTTAGTAGAGTTTTTGGAACTGGCAAAATTTTTGTTTAAAAATTATATCTTTAATCAAAAAAAATTTTAATTCATGGAGAAAAGTGGTTTAGGCTATATTGATGTTGTATATAATGTAATACAGAACTGGTATGTAAAATTTGCAGAAATTACTCCAAAACTTATTGTAGGGATTCTTGTATTTTCTTTCTTCTTATTCACCAGTAAATATCTCAGTCAGGGTGCTGTAAAACTTTTCCATAAATTTTTCCCCAAAAGCAAAAAAGAAAGCTCACTGGTTACGCTAATCAGCGTTTTCAGATTCCTGATTATGGTAATGGGAACATTTATTGCGCTGGAAATTATGGGTTTCAGCGGTTTCCTTTGGAAATTCATCGGTAGTTTGGGTGTTGCAGGGGTTATTGCAGGGGTTGCCCTGAAGGATCTGGTTTCCAGTATATTCTCTGGAATGCTGATCGGAATTGATAAAGCCTTTAAAGTAGGAGATTATATTACGATAGGAACACACTCCGGAACGGTACAGGAAATTGGTTTTTTAACAACGAAAATTATAACGGACGACGGTAAGAAAGCTTACATCCCGAATCAGGTGGTTTTTAATGCTCCGTTTTACAATATTACCGCATCCCCTCAGCGAAGAATTATTTTGAATTTCGAAATTCCTGCCGATGAAGATATTTCAAAAGCACAGAAAGGTATGCTCGACATCATCAAAAATCTCGAAAATGTAGATAAACTCGATACTGCAGAAGTTATTTTTACAGATCTGAAACAGGGCGTTTTTAATATTCAGGCTAAATTCTGGATGAAAGTGGGTGCGAATATGGTTCAGCTTAAAAGTGAGGCTTATTTGAAGATCAAACAGCGCCTTGACAAGGACGGAGTTCAGCTTGTAACGCCTACAAGCATCAATATTACGAACGGAGATCATTTAATCAACGAAAATCAGGACTAAATAAAAAGCAACCAATTAATGGTTGCTTTTCTGTTTTTATGAATCAGTAATTTATTTTTTGATGATTAATTTTTCTGTGATTTTTTCTCCATTTTCCAAAACCAGAGAGATCAGATAATTTCCATTCATCAGATCATTAACTTTTACTTGAGTTTCACCTTTGAAACTGCCTTCTTTAATTAATCTTCCTGATGCATCGTAAAGAGTATACTCTGCTTTCTGAGAAGAATTTTTAAGTCTGATATTAACTACATCATGAGAAGGATTCGGATAAATCGAGAAGTTTTTCACATTGGCTTCTGCCGTTGCGAGAACAACCTGAGTAATTGAGAAACTTGTTGTATTAAGTGCATAGTAAATATTTCCTACCGCTTTCACCATAATTCTTGCAGACGAAACATTTTCATTAGGCAGCGTAACATTAGCTGAACCATTGTTCGGAACACTTGCTGCCAACACAGTAGGGAACGTTAATCCTCCGTCTTTAGACAGCAAAATAGATACATTCTGAGTGTTGATGGTTCCTGTATTGGTTCCTGCAACATTCCATGTAACCGGAACGGAGGTATTTCCGTTATAATTTGTTCCTGTTGTTGCCTGTGAAGTTACCGTGAAAGGTCCGTCGTTGGTAACCGTTACCACCATTACATCTCTTGCTGCCTGATTTCCTGTTGCCTTATTATCATTCACCAAAAGAGAAAAATTCAAAGTTCGGGCAACACTTGGGGTAACTTCCCATTTCGGAATCAAATTATTCGCCACAACGGAACTCAGCACCGGAAAATATCTGGACGGAGAAACCGTTGGAGTTAAAGAACGGTAAACCGGTCCCACTGTTCCGGTAGAAACCGGAGGCTGTGTATTGCTTGTATTATCATATTGTTCCCAAAGATATGTTAAAGCATCTCCATTCGGATCTGTTCCCGTTCCCGTTAAAACAAAAGCGGTACTTTTCGGAATATTGTAATCGGCTCCTGCATCTGCGGTAGGAACTCCGTTATTGTTGTTAATTTTGGCAGCACAATCTGTCCCTCTCTGCAAAACAGCATACATTTCAATTACACTTGCTGCATGAAAGTAGGGATCACTGTTATTCTGCACATTATTGGTAGCTCCGCAAATTCCCGCATAAGCCATAATCGTAGATCCGCTTCCCGGTTCGTAAGCTGTTGCGTTATTGAAGTTCCCGGCGCATGAAGAAGTTGCCGCTCTGAAGGTGTGGTTGGCTCCAAACTGATGCCCTATTTCGTGCGCAACATAATCGATATCAAAAGGATCTCCAATCGGAGCTCCCGAACCTGTAACACCTCTTGCTTTACTGCTGGAAACACAAACTACTCCCAATCCTGCCAAACCGCCACTGTTTGTTCCGAAAACGTGACCGATATCGTAGTTTGCAGATCCGATAACCGCCGTTGTATTGGTCTGGTTTTCGTTAATCATGCTGCTTGGATTGCCATTGGTAAAAGGATCTGTTGTTGCGTTGGTATAAACCAACAGATTATTATTGGCAATCATAACCATGGTTGTGGAAATTGTTTTTTCATAAATTCCGTTTACTCTGGTCATCGTTGTCGCCATTGCTGCCATTGCCAAAGAAAGTGTTCCGCCATGAAAAGAAGTATATTCTCCTGTCGCAGAAAGAGCCAGTCTGTAGGTTCGGAACTGTCCGTCCGAAACCAAAGGGGCTTTATTCGTCGTACCGTTATTTTTTAAGTTATCCAGTTCGCTTTCGACATGGCATTCAAAAAGTCGGTCGTTTTTCGGGAGGTCTTTTCTTTTGTATAAGATAAATGCCGAGTTGTCTTTTGTATAACTGTCGAGATAGCTGACTTCCCAGTTATCAAAATACATCACACTGATTCCGGTAGAAGGAGTCACACTGAAACGGATTGAATTTTCCGGATGACTTTTCTGCCAACCGATGTAGGAACGGATTTCAGGGAATTTTGCCTGTAATTGCGGCTCCATTACAGAAGCTTCCTGAACGATGTAATCTCTTATTTTCCCATCAGAATCCGGAAATTTAACAACAAGGCTTTCATCTCCCGAAAAACGTTGTGGTGCCTTTTTAAGATCAGCTTTAATTTTTTCCAGATCAGCCTGATATAAAGAAAAATTATTGGGAGTCGTCCATCTCGGGTTCAGGTTTTCCCGTTCTATCTTTGTTTCTTTTAGTTTTGACCAGTAGTTCTGCTGACCAAAAACCTGTGCCGATACAATCAACAGGCACGAGACGATAAAGGTTTTAGTTTTCATAACAGTAATTTTATATATTAGTATTGAATGGTTACTTTTTTAATAAGCAAATTTTCATTGAGTTTTAATAAAATATCGGGTGGAATTCTGCTTTTCTCATTAAAATCCGGATTGTTGAATTCTTTGACTTTTATATAAAGTGTATTTTTATCGAAAGTAATCGCCTCAATTGAAACATCATTAGAGTTTTTCAGGCGGGGTTTTACGACAATATATGTTTCGTTTTCTGTAAGAGCAGGAATTGGAGAAAATCTGTTTCCTTTATTTTTTTGATGAATGATTTTAAAAATTTCATCCATCTTTTGCTGAGAATCGATAAGGAGAAAATCTTTACGGATTAAAGTAAATGGATAATGATTTTTGTCTTCAAACTGAATTTCTTTTCTTGGAGACATTACTTTATTGCTGGCAATTTGAGATTGACAAGTAAGAAATAAAAAGAGAAAAAAGAATAAATACAATCTCATTTTAAACCTTTCTTGTAAAGATAATGATTTTATAATGAATAACTTATTTAATTATCACACTTTCTTTACATTAAATTGTTTATTTTTTTGAACCTGCATCTTTGGTAATGATACTGTCTTTTTCAGAGATTTTTACACAGGAATCGCTTTCATTTATTTTAGCCTCGCCGATGACGTAATTTTTATTTTCAGGGATAGAATCTTCTTCAATCATCACAAGACCTGTGGTTGCAAAAGATTCTTCCTTCGGTTTTGAGCAGCCGGTTAAAAATAAAATAATAGAAAGAACGGTTAATACAATTCTGATATTTTGAAAGTGAACAGGAATATATTTAAAGAATCGAGTTCTTACCTTTTCAGATTTATTATCGGTATTTAACTGATGATCATAAAATCTTCCGCAGATTTCATCATCCTGTTTTTCATCAAAGATTTGTAGAATTTCGTTGGATTGTTTCTGTGTAAAATCAATTACACATTTATTGCAGACAGAACAGAATCGTCCTTTTTCCTGCGGAGACATCATCTCCCAGTTTTCTGAACACGGATTCGGAATGTGTATGTTTTTCATGGTATATTAAGTTTTTTCAGCTACAAATTACAAAAGATATTTAATTTGATGAAAAAAAGAAAAAACCGTTCCAAAAAAAATGAAACGGTTTTAATGTATTTTAAAAATTTCAGTCTTATGCTAAAACTTCTTTTACTTTGTTTGCTGCTTCTTCCAAAGTAATTGCAGAGTGAACCGGAAGACCAGACTCATCAATTAATTTTTTAGCTTCAACTGCGTTAGTTCCCTGTAATCTTACGATCAATGGAACCGGAAGGCTACCCATTGCTTTGTAAGCGTCTACAACTCCCTGCGCAACTCTGTCGCATCTTACGATACCTCCGAAAATGTTGATTAAGATTGCTTTTACATTCGGATCTCTCAAGATGATTCCGAAAGCCGTCTGTACTCTCTGTGCATCTGCAGTTCCACCAACGTCAAGGAAGTTTGCAGGGTTACCACCTGATAATTTGATGATATCCATTGTTGCCATTGCAAGACCTGCTCCGTTTACCATACAAGCAACGTTACCGTCTAGTTTTACGAAGTTAAGACCCGCTTCACCAGCTTCTACATCCATCGGATCTTCTTCTCTTGTATCTCTAAGCTCAGCTAAATCTTTGTGACGGAACAATGAGTTGTCATCTAAAGTTACTTTAGCATCTACTGCAATAATTTTGTTATCAGAAGTTTTCAATACAGGGTTGATTTCGAAAAGAGATGCATCAATTCCTGTATACGCATTGTACAAAGAACCGATGAATTTTACGAATTCTTTGAAAGCATTCCCTTCAAGACCTAAGTTGAAAGCAATTTTTCTAGCCTGAAAACCTTGAAGTCCCAAAGCAGGATCAATGATTTCTTTGTGGATCAAATGAGGTGTTACTTCAGCAACATGCTCAATATCCATCCCTCCTTCAGTAGAATATACGATTGTATTTTTACCTTCAGCTCTGTCTAAAAGAATAGAAACATAAAATTCTTTAGTTTCCGTTTCTCCCGGATAATATACATCCTCTGCAACCAAAACAGAATTTACTTTTTTACCTTCAGCAGAAGTTTGTGGAGTTACCAACTGCATTCCGATGATGTTCTGAGCGTTTTCTTTAAGTTTATCCATGTTTGGAGAGAACTTTACACCACCCCCTTTACCACGGCCACCTGCGTGGATCTGAGCTTTTACAACCCATCCCTGTGCGCCTGTTTCAGCAGTTAGTTTTTCAGCAGCAGCTACAGCTTCATCTACGTTGTTTGCAACGAAACCACGTTGGATAGCTACTCCATACTTTGATAAAATCTCTTTTGATTGATACTCGTGAAGATTCATATTATTTTTATTATTTTATTTTAATAGTTAAAGGTTGACAAATTTAATAAAAACAGATGAATTATCAACTTTTATTTTAAAGAAAGCAATGTCTGTAAGGATGCTTTTTATCAGTTTAATAAAATCTAAATTACCCCAAAATTATATTGTAATTTTGCCTTTCCTAAAATGTTGTAGCCAAAGGCAACTGTACTTATTTTCCAAAAATATTTTTAAAAATTTTACCGAAAAAACCGTCCTTCTCTGTTGCGGCATTCTTAACAGGTTCTTTTTCATCAGGCGAAAAATCAATTTTTATTTCATTAAAAATCTGCGCTCTGTAACTCACTCTGGCAACACTTTGAAACTTTTCTCTGGAAATACTGGAAACCGAATCTTTCTCTCCGTTTTCAAAATTATCTATTTCTATATAATACTCCAATGCCTGCAATGCTTCGTTTAAAAGGTTTTTTACTTCATTAATCGTTTCTGCTCTGTTATCGAATAATCTTCCCAAAACTTTAATTCTTTCCCTTCCCAGATTCATCAGGTAAAGTTCAAACTTATCTTTAAGAAGAATCTGCATTTCATTTTCTGCCGCGTTAAATTCAAAGTCCGGGTTGTGTTCTACTTCCATATTAAAAGCCATCAGAAGCGCCAGAAAAGTAAAATTGAGGATTTCACCGTTGATGCCGCCTTTATCAGTAAAAAAAGTTCTTGTGAAAGGATAAAAATGCCAAGAATCATATTGAGGATCAATCGCATGGAGCAGTTTCATGTGTGCGGAATGAAAAACATCTTCATTTTTGGTTTTCACACCGTTCTGTATCACAAAACCATTTGAAGCACATCTTCCTCCGAAACAGTCTACTTCAATATACACCACTTCCAGATTTTCATTTTTCTTAGAAAATTCAACCGCATGATTTTCAGATTCAGAATAATAATCTTCAACCTCATCCTGATTCCTGAAAAACTGATCTGGAAACTGTTCAAAAGAATATTCCTTAAATTTGTTATTCGCCTGACAGACAATTCCTGTGAAAGGTGTAAAAAATTCCCTGATATTGTAAAACTTAAAATTTTCAGTCAACCTATTTTTCAGATCTTCTTTCTCAGATTCCTCATTAATTTTAATAATAATATTGTATGTTCTGTAACTCATGTGTTATTAATTTCATTTAAATCTCAAAGATGCATTGATTTTATTAACAATCAAAATTCAAGAATACTGATTATTGAAAATACTGCTTATCTAAAATTCTCTTTCAAGAAGAAACTCCAAAGGCTTCGAAAGTCTTTTTGCCCATGCTTCCTCGCTGTGATTTTCACCGGGAAAGTATAACGTTTTCCAGTTCTTTTCAGAATATCCATGTTTTCTGATGATTGCATCCGCTTTTTTCTGAATTTCAGGATACAGCGCATCCAGAGTCTGATCTCCGCAGTCAAAATAGATTTTGTGAGTTTTCGGATCGGGTAAATTTTTATCTAAATAGCGTAAGACAGACTCCGGAAAAGGATTGTTTTCATTGGTAAAAGTTCCGGTCCAGTGCGTAGAAAGACAGGCTGCTCCGCCAAAAACCTGAGGATATTCGCAAATGGCATAAATGGAGATCAGTCCGCCCATGCTGCTTCCTGCAATAAAAGTATGAGATCTGTCTTTAAAGGTTGAATATTTTTTATCAATCAAAGGCTTCAGTTCCTTCACCAAAAACTTTAAATAATTGTCTGAATTGGGAGAAAACTTTTCATTGGCTCTTCCTGCTTTTTTCAATTGATGATTAACGGTATCTTTTTCCACTGCGGATAAAGTTTCAAAAGGTTTCTGCGGAAAATAATCAAAATGCCTCATCTTGGAGTCGTTCCAGATTCCTACGACAATGGTATTCTGTATTTTTTTAGATTTAATCAGTTTCGCAACAGCTTCATCCACGTTCCACGATTGCTTGTTCCAAGTGAGATCAGAGTCGTAAAGCATTTGTCCGTCCTGCATATACAGAACAGCATATTTTTTAGATACTGAATAATTTTCAGGAAGCCATACATCGATGTTTCTCGGTGTTACAAACTGAGATTTAAAATCCGATATTCTTTCAATCTTTCCGCTGCTCACTTTCGGAATCTGCGCCTCAACTACGGAGAATAGAGCAACCACAACAACTAGCAAAAATCTGTACATCTTATATTATTTATCACAAAGATAATTATTGTAAGAGATGATTATTTTTTATCTTTTATTCTGATATAAGGCGTTTTGTTTTTAAAATATTAAAAGTGTTCCATACTGAGAATTAAGCCTGTCAATATCACTTGGCACAAACAAGTTATCATTGAGATAGATATTTTTAAGGTTCTTCATTTTACTCTTGGGAAGATTAAAATCCTTAAGTTGATTATCGTTCAGATAAACTGATTCTAAATAGTTCAGTTTCCAAAAATTAGCAGGAAGTTTCTTTAATCCGTCGTTTTCTATATGCAATACTTTCAGATTTTTCATATTGCTGATCAGATCAATATTTTTAGAGAGATCAATATTTTTTTCGTCATTCAGAAACAATTCTTCAAGATTTTTGAGCTGAATAAAATTGGAAGGCAGCACCCTGAAATCATTACCACTCACATCCAAAACCTTTAATTTAGATAAAAAGCCGATCTCATCCGGAATTTTTTTGAGGTGGAGATCTTTCAGACTTAGATATTCCAGATTCTTAAATTTTTTCCAGTCGACATCTTCTATATTTTCTGTTGCCAGATTCAGATTAAGTCTCAATACTTTCTCAGGATTTTCATTGGCTTCTTTAATATTTTTAAACTCATACCTCTCCTGAGAATTAATCATTATTCCTATGAGCAGGAAAACAAATGTCAGTTTTTTTAAAATCTTCATTTTGATAAGTTTTAGTTAAACAAATGCGGGCTGTAGATAAAAGTAAAAGTATATGAATCAAAATTAAATATGAAAGAAAAATTCAGCCCGCATACAATGTTTTCAGTTATTTATTTTTTAGCTTTGGGAAGATTCACAAGCGTTTCAGGTAAAAACTCTACTTTTCCTGTATGGATATCATATACAGCTCCCACAATTAGTATTTCTCCGTCTACATATTTTTTGTGCAGAATAGGATCTAAGTCCCGTAAAGAATTTACCTGATCTATTACATTCTGACGGACTGCATTATTTACCGGATCACCGTGCATATGAGAACTTTTAACGGCTGCAGGTTTTATGTCATTTATCAAAGTAACAATATGTCCCGGAACATTTTCCGGTCTTTCCACCGCGGCTGCAACAGCACCGCATTCTGTGTGTCCCAATACAACGATTAGTTTGGTTTTTAGCTTCAACACCGCAAACTCCATACTTCCGTAAGATGCCGCAGCCGAAACCTGACCTGCCGTTCTGATGATAAATAAATCCCCTAAACCTTGATCGAAGATCATCTCATTGGGTACTCTGCTATCTGAACAGCCTACAATTATAGCAAAGGGAGCCTGACCATTTTCCAGCTTTTTAATAGTCTCATAGTTTTGTCGGGGTTTTATACTTTTCCCTTCAATAAATCTCTTGTTTCCGCCTTGCAGTTTTTTAAGACCCAGTCTTGGATCTGCATAAGCAGAATCACGATTAACAATATAATGTTCTGCACGCCACTTCACAGAATCCACAACTTTTGCCGTTGTTTTTTTATTTTTCTGCGGTTTTGTTACCTGCGCGAATGAAAAGGTTGGGAGTGCAAAAAAAGCAAAGAGTAATAAAAAAATTCGTTTCATTTTTTCAATTATTTAATTGCCTACTTTTTAATACGGTGTTCGGCTTTTCCGTCTTTCATGTTTTCATAAATACAACAAAAACTATACCAAATAATAGTATTACTATCACCAATAATAATGTAAATATTTATGGTATGGGTTTTGCTTCAAAAAACAATAGTTGTAAATTTGTAATACTAAAAATGAAAAATGGAATTTCAGGTAAAATTTAAAGTCAACGAATACTTATATCTTAAAGATCCCGAAAACAGCGAGATCGGACGTGCCATTGTAAAAAATTCAATAGAACTGATCTACGAGACCGGTTTTGAAAGTTTTACTTTTAAAAAATTAGCCCAAAAGATCAATTCAACAGAGGCAACGGTTTACAGATATTTTTCTTCAAAGCATAAACTTCTTACCTATATTCTCAACTGGTATTGGTCTTACATTGAATTCATTTCCAAACTGAGGCTTCAGGAAATTAAAGAACCTCAGCAAAAAATGGAAAAAATCCTCGAAATCATAACGCATAACGATGAAACCGATGATAAAATAGAAGATTATGATCTTACAAAACTTCACAACATCGTTATTGCAGAAAGCAGCAAAGCTTATCTGGTAAAAGAAGTGGACGAAATCAATAAAGAAATGGTTTTCAGCCCGTTAAAAAGTCTCTGTGCATTTATCGGAGAAATCATTGCAGAAGCAAAAACAGATTTTCCTTATCCGAAATCACTTGCGAGTACCTTACTGGAAACCGCTCACGATCAGCAGTTTTTCAGCGAACATCTTCCGAAACTTACCGACAATCATATTGACAGAATAGATCATAAAAAATATGTTTTGGATTATCTGCGTTTTATCACCTTTAACCTAATAAAATAATAAAACACAAATGGAAACTTCTCCTAAACAGCACGGTTACAACCTTTTCAAATACGTCACCAAGGAAAAGAAAGATGTTACCAACATTTATTTTTACGCCATCCTGAATGGTCTTGTTCAGTTAAGCGTTCCGCTGGGAATACAGTCTATCGTCAGTTTTGTAATGGGGGCAACCATGGCAACTTCTATTTATATTCTGATCGCTTTTGTAGTTCTGGGAACCTGGCTTGTCGGCTATTTCAGGCTGAAAGTAATGCAGATCATAGAAAAGATTCAGCAGAAAATTTTTGTTGAATTTTCCCTTGCTTTTGCCGAAAAACTTCCGAAAGTGAATCTTTCAGCGACACGAAAATATTATCTTCCCGAACTGGTTAATCGTTTTTTCGATACCCAGAATCTTCAGAAAGGTATTTCTAAAATCTTACTGGAAATTCCAACCGCGCTCATCCAGATTTTATTCGGAATCCTGCTTCTTTCCTTTTACCATCCGTGGTTTTTGGTGTTCGGAGCTTTGGTGGTGATCTGTGTGGTCATTATTTTCAGATTCACGATGGAAAGCGGAATTAAATCCAGCATCGAAGAAAGCGACAAAAAATACGAAGTAGCTTCCTGGATTGAAGATATTGCCGCATCTATCAAAACATTTAAGCTGAATTCAAAAACAGGAGCACATCTTTCAGGAACCGATGAAAGAGTGGTAAAATATCTCGACGACCGAACCTCACACTTCCGCGTTCTGGTTTTCCAGTATAAAACCATTATTGCCTTTAAAGTCATCATTACTTTGGTGATGCTCGTTATCGGAACTTACCTTTTGGTGAATCAGCAGCTTAACATCGGAGCGTTTATCGCAACGGAAATCGTTGTTCTGAGCATTATGGCGGCTGTGGAAAAGCTTATCATCAGTCTGGAAAGTTACTATGACGTGATTGCAGCTTTGGCAAAACTGAATAAAGTAACCACGCTTCAGGAAGAAAAATTCGGGGAAATTACCTTCGATCAGAATAATGACGGTTTTGAAGTTGAATTTAAAGACGTAAATTTTGCGTTCAACGATCATCACAAGATTCTGGAAAACATCAATTTTAAGATTCCTGAAAATAGTTTAACTGTCATTTCAGGGCAGCTCGGCGCAGGAAAATCTTTACTGCTGAATATGATGACCGGATTTTATGATCCCACTTCCGGAAGTATTTTATTTGATAAAATTCCTTTAAAAAATATTGATAAAGTATCGCTAAGAAGCCAGATCGGGATGTACCTGGAAGACATGACGATAATTAAAGGAACGGTTTACGAAAATATTATTCTCGGGCAGCATGAAACCTCCGCAGAACAGATTCTGGAAATTGCCGAAGAAATAGGCATCGAAGATTTCTCCAGCCAGTTCAGCAACGGATTCTTTACCAACATTAGCGAAACCGATACGGAAATATCCTTCAGCTCTAAAAAGAAAATTCTTCTTCTGAGAGCTTTGGTAGGCGAAAGAAGACTTTTAATCCTTGAAGATCCTTTAGACGGAATGAACGATGAATTCAAAACAAAAATGATGGAGTATCTTTTAAAACTGAAAGAAAAAACAACCATTATCATCGTTTCGGAAAACAAAAATCTAATATTGGAAGCCGATCAGCATCTTCAGGTAGAAGACGGAAATGTGAAAAAATTATTTAACAAAAACTAAAAGAGATGGAACTGCAGTCAGTCAATAAAATATACCACATCCACAAAAAATCAAGGGTTAAAAGATGGTTTCTTTTCATCCTGATTGGCGGAATTATCACTCTGTTTTTACCGTGGACACAAAATATTAAGGTAATGGGAAATGTGAGTACCCTTTATCAGGAACAGCGACCACAACAACTAAATTCGCCGATTCCCGGAAGAATTATCAAATGGTACGTGAAAAACGGAGATTATGTAAAAAAAGGCGATACTTTGCTTCAACTTTCAGAAGTAAAAGAAGATTATCTGGATCCGCTTTTGGTGAAAAGAACCGAAATGCAGGTAGAAGCCAAAAAAGGCGTTAGAGACTATTACGAAGCCAAAGTAGGAACCACCAATAGTCAGTTGCAGGCTTTAAATTCCGCCAGAGATTTAAAATTGAGTCAGCTTAAAGTAAAAATCAGCCAGCTCAATAATAAATTAGCCGGAGAAGAAGCAGAACTGGAAGCAGCAAAAAACGAGCTGAGAATGAGTTCCGACCAATACGAAAGACAGAAGAAAATGTATGATGAAGGTTTGGTTTCGCTCACCCAATTCCAGCAGAGAAGTGTTTCTTATCAGAATGCTTTAGCCAAAAAAACGGCAACCGAAAATAAACTGGCGCAAACACGACAGGAAATTGTGAATGTAAGCATCGAACAGAATGCTACCATTCAGGATTATAATGAAAAACTGAGCAAAACGGAAGGAGAACGTTTCCAAAGTATGGGACAGATCGAAGGAAGCGACGGCGATATTGCCAAACTCGAAAATCAGGTTGCCAATTACCGCGCAAGACAGGGTTTGTATTTTGTGATCGCTTCTCAGGACGGACAGGTTGTGCAGATCAATAAAGCCGGAATTGGCGAAATCCTGAAAGACGGTGAAAGCATCGGAATCATTGTTCCGGAAAAAGTAGATTATGCCGTAGAAATTTACATTAAACCTGTCGATTTGCCTCTGGTAAAAGAAGGACAACGTGTAATGTGTATTTTCGATGGTTTTCCGGCAATTGTCTTTTCTGGTTGGCCGAATTCCAGCTACGGAACTTTTGCAGGAAAGGTAATTGCGGTAGAAAACAACATAAGCGCCAACGGAATGTTCAAAGCCTTGGTAATTCAGGATAAAAATGAAAAACAATGGCCTCCGAAAATTAAAATGGGAACCGGAGTTCAGGGAATTGCGATTCTTAATGACGTTCCGATCTGGTACGAATTGTGGCGAAACATCAACGGATTCCCGCCGGATTATTATGAAGTAAAAACCGAAAAATCTGCAAAAGATGAAAAGTCTAAAAAATAATCTGACTTATCGTTACAGGCAATATTCAGAAATCAATAAATGGAGTTTATTTTTTATCAATAGCGTCGGGCTTTAGCCCGATATCAACAGGGGCGTTTTACACAGGCTTTGGCTAAAGCCAACTAAATCGTTCTATTTGTGAATGGGCTAAAGCCCAATCCTATTGATCATTTTAAATTTTACTAATTTATATTAACTCTAACAGTAGAGGCAGTTTAGTTCATAGATCCTTCGACAAGCTCAGGATGACATTTCTGATACTAACTGATTTATTTAAATACTGTCAGGATGAGCTTAGTTTATCCTAAGCCTGACGAAGGAAAGCCTTTTTTATTAAAAATAAAATTAAAAAACAACGCAAAACTCATAATAAAACTTTGTTTATGAATTACTTACAATTTATTTTTGAGTATTTTTCCCACTATACTGGTGCAGCCCGACCTGAGTGGAGCTCTTTTGTGAGGAGGAACGACGAGCAAAAAGCGGGAACGGAGGGCGGAATAGCTGCCCAAATAAATAAAAATATGAATGTTGCTTATGCTAAAAAAATAGTTACCATACTTCTCATTCTGTTTGGTGTTCAGTTTTCTTTTGCGCAGGATTCTCTGAAAATTTCGCATCAGGAATTTCTGAATATTGTAAAGAATTATCATCCGCTGGCTTTCAGATATCAGCTTCAGAATAAAATTGCCAATGCAGAAATTACCAAAGCAAGAGGAAATTTTGATCCGGTACTTGCAGGAAAACTGGGGGAGAAAAATATTGACGGAACAAAATATTACGAACAGCGAAATGTAGAACTCGGCATTCCGACGTGGTACGGAATCGATATTACCGGAAGTTACAATTATCTGGATGGCGAAAAACTCAACAGCAGCGAAACAAAAGGAGGTTTATACCAATTCGGAGTTACGATTCCTTTGGCAAAAAATCTTCTGTACGATAAAAGAAGAGCCATGCTGGATCAGGCAAAGTTCGGATTGAAAATGACGGAAGCCGAACAGACTGTTCTTACCAACGAGCTTCTCCTGGATGCTGAAAATACGTATTGGGAATGGGTTAAAAACTATGAAATCTACAAATTGCAGAAATCTGCGGTAGAAATTAACCGAAAAAGACTTAATCTTACCAAAAAAACGTATGAATTCGGGGAAAGACCGGCAATTGATACAGTAGAAGCCTCTTCGCAATTGCAGAGTTTTGAGCTTCAGGAAAGAGACGCTTATTTAAGTTTTGTGAAAAGTACGCAGGAACTTCAGATGTATCTTTGGAAAGAAAATCAGGAGTTTTATGAAATTTCAAAGCTTATTTTTCCATCTTCGGGTCTTGATGAGCATTCCGGATATACGGATTATGAATTTCTGGTGCAAAATTTAGAATCGAAACAGCTTCAGAATCACGCTTCACTGGAATATTATTTTCAGAAGCAGAATATCCTCGAAAGTGAAAAAAGGCTAAAATGGCAAAGCTTCCTTCCAAAACTGGATTTCACATATAATTTTTTCAATAAAGAAAATTACCGTGCCGATTTTCTTCCTTTGTTTGATAACAACTTTCAGTACGGACTGAAACTGGAGATTCCCATATTTCAGAGACAGGCAAGAGCAGATTATGAAATTGCCAAGCTGAAGATTTCTCAAAACCAACAGGATTCTCAGCTTAAAACCCGTGAACTGAGTACGAAAATTGAAACCTATAAAAATGAAGTGAATAATTATTTCACCCAGATTGATATTTCCACCAAAAATCTGAATAATTACCAAAGGCTTCTGAATGCTGAAGAAACGAGGTTCAGCAATGGGGAAAGTTCATTATTCCTGATCAATTCCAGAGAAAATAAATTATTGGATGCACGGGAAAAAAATATTGAACTGAAAGCCAAATTCCTGAAAAGCTACAATAAGCTGAAATGGCTGAATGAAAATTTTTTGAGGTAATAAAAAAGGAATTCTGACCGCAGAATTCCTTTTTATTTTGATTAACCTTTCATCTTTACGAAATAGAAAATCAACAGAGTCCAGCTCAGGATCATCAGTAATCCTCCAAGCGGAGTAATCGGTCCGAGAAATTTCAGGTTCATCCCGAAATAATCCTGCATACTCAATCCGTAAATACTGAATGAGAAAAGCATCGTTCCGAAAATCATAAACCACGAAATCCAGTTCTCTGTTTTGGTTTCAAATTTTAAAATGTAGCCTGCAATTAAAAGAAAAAATGCAGCATACATTTGATATCTCACTCCCGTTTCAAAACTTTCAAGTCTTTCCACAGACAATATTTTCTTCAAAGCGTGCGCTCCGAAAGCTCCCAGAATAACGGAAAGCATCCCGTAAACAGCACCGAAAATTAATGTTATTGTTTTCATTTATAATTTAAAATCTTGAATATTAATGATACGAGTCCGATTCCGATAAAAATCCATGCGAATTTTTTATTCTGAGCGAACCCCGGATTTTTGGTCAGTTTCAGAAAAATTCCAAAACCCAACATAAAAGCAGCTACAATAATTCCAAACATTATTGTCCTCTCATTCGGTTAAACTCATTGATCACTTCGTGATGACTCACCGTTTTATCTTTGAAATACGTCACAAAATGTTGTTTTTCTTCTTCTGTTGCGCCCAATTGGTTCAAAATATTCAGCAAATGCATTTTCATATGCCCTTTCTGAATTCCAGTCGTCACCAAAGATCGTAACGCTCCAAAATTCTGAGCCAGTCCGGAAACCGCCAAAATACTCATCAGTTCCTGAGCAGAAGGTTTTCCAAGAAGTGCCAAAGAGAATTTTACCAAAGGATGAAGATTCGTTAAACCGCCAACAACCCCTACCGAAATCGGAAGATCGATCCAGAATCTGAAAATTCCGTTGTCTGTTGTACAATGTGTGAGAGAAGAATATTTTCCGTTTCTCGCTGCGTAGGCGTGAGCACAGGCTTCTGTTGCACGGAAATCGTTTCCGGTAGCAATTACAACCGCATCTACTCCATTCATAATTCCTTTATTGTGAGTGGTCGCACGGAAAGGCTCAATTTCAGCAATCGTTACCGCCTGTTTGAATTTCCATGCAAATTCTTCGTTGGAAATTCCACTGTCGTCTTTCAGATCTTCAATTTTACAGGAAACTTCAGCTCTTACGATACAGTCCGGAGTAAAATTGGACAGAATATTCATCACGATCTGTAAAGAATTCTTTTCTTCCTGAGAAAAATCCTCGCTTGTAGCCACTTCCTGCTTCAATGTTTTTCCGAACTGTTCCAGACAGGAATTGATAAAGTTGGCTCCCATCGAATCTACGGTGTCGAAACTTGCTTTCAACTGATAATAATTCGCCATTTCAGACGTTTTATCAACCAATTTGATGTCTAAAATTCCACCACCGCGTTTTCTCATATTCGCCGTGATGTCTTCCGTAGCCTCCAGTAATTTTTTCTTCAGTTTAAAATTAAAAAAATGAAGCAGCTTATGAGATTCAACATTAAAAATAAAGTGGGTATGTCCCAGTTTTTCGTTGTTGATGATCGTTGTTTTAAAACCACCTTTATCGATCCAGAATTTTGCTGCCTTGGAAGCTGCTGCCACTACAGAACTTTCTTCCACTGCCATCGGAAGCGCAAACAGTTTTCCGTCGATGAGAAAATTCGGAGCAATTCCGTAAGGCATATAGAAATTGGAAATGGTGTTTTCAGAAAATTCGTCGTGAAGCTTCTGCAAATCAGCATTTTCGTTCCAGTATTGGTTTAATATATTTTGATATTCTTCGTTTCCTTCAAGATACTCGTTTACGAGCCAGTCGATTTTCCCCTGTTTTGTTAATTTGGAAAAACCTTCAACGGGTTTATGATTCATAACATAAATTTAATGAGCGTAAATATACTAAATTTGTCACTTTAAACTGTTGATAACTTCTATCAAAAAAGATTGACATTTATCAATTTTGGAATTAAATTTGAACGGAAAATATAAAATTTTAAATCTAATTAAGTTTATTTTTTTAAACGCTTAAGTCACATTAGAATTAAATAATTCAAAAATAAGAACACTTTAGTTTTTAAAATCTTTGATTTTCTTTCTTATGAGATCTAAATATTTTCAAAGTATTTTGTTGGAAGCTGATGTAACTTATGTGTTAATAAAAAAATGGTAAAAAAAGAATAAAAATGAATTTTGACCGCCTGAAAGAAAAACTTGAAATCCTTGCCGATGCAGCGAAATATGATGTTTCCTGCTCATCAAGCGGTGGTTCCAGAAAGAACAAAAAAGGGGCTTTGGGAGACAGTTCCGCAAGCGGAATCTGCCATACCTATACGGAAGACGGACGATGTGTTTCTCTTCTCAAAATTCTATTGACCAATCATTGCATTTACGATTGCGCTTACTGTGTTTCCAGAAGTTCAAATGATATTAAAAGAGCTGCTTTTACTGTGGAGGAAGTGGTAGATTTAACGATCAATTTTTACCGCAGAAATTATATTGAAGGCTTGTTCTTAAGCTCAGGAATTTTTAAAAATGCGGATACGACCATGGAACGTCTGGTTCGTGTGGCGAAAAAATTACGTCTGGAAGAAAATTTCAACGGTTACATTCATTTAAAATCAATTCCGGGAGCAAGTGATGAACTGATGCAGGAAGCCGCTTTGTACGCCGACCGTTTATCCGTCAACCTTGAAATCCCAACCGAAAGCGGGCTGAAATTACTGGCTCCTGAAAAAAACAGGCAGGATATGCTTAATCCGATGAAGTATATCCAGAACGGGATTGCGCAATACAAAGACGAGAAAAAACTGTTCCGGAAAACACCAAAATTTGCTCCTGCAGGACAATCTACGCAAATGATTGTAGGTGCTACGAATGAAAATGATTTACAGATCATTAAAGTTGCCGATCATTTTTATAAAAATTTCAGTCTGAAAAGAGTCTATTATTCCGGATATGTTCCGGTTTTGGAAGATAAAAGATTACCTGCGCTTACGACTGAAGTTCCGATGCTTCGTGAAAACCGTTTGTATCAGTCGGATTGGCTGATGCGTTTTTATGGTTTTAAAGCTGAAGAAATACTGGATCCGAATATGCCATTTTTAGATCTTGAAGTCGATCCCAAATTAAGCTGGGCTTTGCGACATTTGGATCAGTTTCCTGTCAATCTTCAAACTGCGGATTATCAGATGATTTTGAGAATTCCGGGAATTGGAGTAAAAACAGCACAGAAAATTGTAAGCGCAAGACGTTTTCAGGTTCTGAATATGGATCATCTGAAAAAGTTGGGAGCTGCAGTGAACCGCGCTAAATATTTCATTGATTTTAACGCAGGAAATGCCTTTTTAAAATATCTGACGAATCAAAATCTGAAAAAACTGCTTATTGGCGGAAGTTCTTCGAAGTTTCATAATCAGTTTTCGCAGCAATTGACGTTGTTTTAAATTCAATCCTTTGATCTTATCTTAAAATGGAGAAAATAATTTTCAATATCCATATTTGCTAAATTTGGATATAATTTATAACTTCGAAGAAAGAATTTATTATGAATGTCAGTTTCACAAAAAAGCAGGAAGAATATATTTCAAAGCAAATAGAATCCGGTGATTTTCAGAATGCCAGTGAAGTTGTGCGTGATGCATTGCGGCTTCATGAAGTTTATCGGCACCGTGTGATTCAGGATTTAAAAGCTGAAATAGAAAAAGGTTGGAATGATGTTGAAAGCTCTCGTTCTGTAAAGGATATTATTCAGGCTAAAAAGAATAGAATCAGTAATGTCTAAGAAAACCTATATCTTATCGGAAATTGCTGATAAAGATCTGGAAGATATTTTTGATTATACTTGGAATGAATTTGGATTTAATCAAGCAGAAACATATCTTTTGGAAATTGAAGAAATTTTTCAAAATTTATTTTTAAATCCACATTTAGGCAAAAAACGAGATGAAATAAAAAAAGGTTTATATAGCTTTCCGAAAGACAATCACGTTATTTTTTACAGGATTTTAGATCATCATATCAGAATTGTGAGAGTTTTGCACGGAAGCAGAGACATTCCGAAATTTTTCCTGTAGCAAAATATTATAAATACTGAAATAACATCAACATAATAACACAAGATTACAAACTCTAAAACACTCCCTTCCAACTCAGATGACTACCCTACTCTACGATGGCAGTTTCGACGGACTTTTAACCGCTGTATTCGAAGTTTTCGAGTATAAATATAAAGATGTGGAAATTGTAAGCAGGGAAAGATTTCATCAGGAAAATATCTTTGCGGAAATTCATGAGGTTATTACTCAAAATGATAAATCTGAAAGGGTTTTAAACAAATTAGAGCAGAATATCGGAAAAGCCGGAATTCATGAACTGTTAAAAGTTTTCTTATCTGAAGATCCGGAACTGGAACAGCTTATTTTATCCGCTGTAAAGCAATCTATAAAACATCCCGATGAAAATATTCTGAAAAATTATGCAGACAATGACATTCTGAAGATTTCTAAAATCTGTAAATCCGTCAGTCGGGAAAGACACAGAATGACGGCTTTTGTCCGGTTTGAAAAAATGCAGGACGGTGTTTTTTTCGCCAAAATAGATCCGGATTTCAATGTACTGCCTTTAATCCGGAAACATTTCAAAGACCGTTATCAGGATCAGAAATGGATGATTTATGATTTGAGAAGAAATTACGGAATTCTGTACGACTTGGAAACCTGCGATTTTTTCTATCCCGATGAAAAAATAGACTTGAACAGATATCAGCAAAAGTTTCACGATGAAGAAAAAAATTACCAGACGCTTTGGCAAAGGTATTTCACAAAAACCAATATTGTGGAGAGAAAAAATATGAAGCTTCATATTCAGCACGTTCCGAGGAGATACTGGAAATATCTTACCGAAAAGCATTAAATTAATTTTCATCTCGATAATTTTCATCCAAAAACATTGATATTTTTTTGTAAACCGATAAATTTTATTCAGGTTTAATCATTTATATGCAAAACTCTTCTTAAGTTACTACGATTATCTGAACTTGTTTTTGTAAATTTGTGTTCGAAATTTTTTACTAGATGAAAGAGAGTGCTGTAAAAAAAATTGCAGTTCTTACTTCGGGAGGAGATTCTCCGGGTATGAATGCAGCATTAAGGGCGGTAGTAAGAACCGCAAATTATTATAAAATAGAATGTTACGGAGTAAGAGAAGGTTATAATGGCTTGATCAACGATGATTTCCTTAAAATGGGACCTCGTTCTGTAAAAAATATAATCAACCAGGGCGGAACTATTCTGAAATCTGCCAGATCCCAGGAATTTAGAACCAAAGAAGGTCGTCAAAAAGCCTATGACAATTGTGTGAAATATGGCATTGACGGTTTGGTTTGTATTGGTGGAGACGGAACTTTCACAGGAGCAAAAATCTTCAACGAAGAATTCGGCATTCGTGTAATTGGTGTTCCGGGAACGATTGATAATGATATTTTCGGGACGGATAACACCATTGGTTATGACACGGCTTTGAATACTGCAATGGAAGCGATTGATAAAATCCGTGATACGGCAACTTCCCACAACAGGGTTTTCTTTGTGGAAGTAATGGGTCGTGATGCAGGTTTTATCGCTTTGAACAGTGGACTGGCAACCGGTGCTCTGGATATTTTGATTCCCGAGAAAAAAGACAGCATCGATGAACTTTTTGCCAATTTCAGAAGCGCAGAAAAAACAGGAAAAGCTTCAAGCATAGTTGTTGTAGCAGAAGGCGAAAAATTAGCCAACGTATATGAACTTGCAGAAAAAACAAAGAAGGAATTCCCGGACTACGATATTCGTGTCGCAATTTTAGGTCACATGCAAAGAGGTGGTTCTCCAAGTTGTGCAGACAGAGTGTTAGCAAGCAGACTGGGCTTTGGAGCCGTAACAGGATTAATGGAAGGACAAACCAACGTAATGGCAGGAATGCGTTCTAATGATTTGGTATACACTCCGATTGAAGAAGCCATTAAAAAACACAACGAAATCAATAAAGACCTTTTACTGATTTCAGAAATTTTAGCAATCTAATATTTTAATATAATTTAAAACAAACTATTATGTCAACAATTAAAGTAGGTATCAACGGGTTTGGTAGAATTGGACGTCTTGTTTTCAGAGCAATGACTGAAAGAGATAACATCGAAGTAGTAGGAATCAACGACCTTATCGATGCTACATACATGGCTTATATGCTTAAATATGATTCTGTACACGGAATTTTTCCGGGTGAGGTTTCTGTAGAAGGTAATGACCTTGTAGTAAACGGAAAAAGAATCAGAGTAACTGCTGAGAAAGATCCAAGCAATTTGAAATGGAACGAAGTAGGTGCAGATTACGTTGTAGAATCTACAGGTTTATTTTTAGATAAAGACAGTGCTGCAAAACACATTGCTGCAGGTGCAAAGAAAGTAATTCTTTCTGCTCCTTCTAAAGATGATACGCCAATGTTTGTAATGGGTGTAAACCACACAGAACTTACAGACGATATCAAAATCTTATCAAATGCTTCTTGTACAACCAACTGTCTGGCTCCATTAGCAAAAGTGATCCACGATAACTTTGGAATCGTAGAAGGTTTAATGACTACGGTACACGCTACAACGGCTACTCAGAAAACTGTTGACGGTCCTTCAATGAAAGACTGGAGAGGTGGTAGAGCTGCTTTAAACAACATCATCCCTTCTTCTACAGGTGCTGCAAAAGCGGTAGGAAAAGTTATCCCTTCTTTGAACGGAAAATTAACAGGGATGTCTTTCAGAGTACCCACTGTTGACGTTTCTGTAGTTGACCTTACAGTAAGATTAGAAAAAGCTACTTCTTACGATGAGATCTGTGCTGCCATTAAAGCTGCTTCTGAAGGTGAATTGAAAGGTATTCTTGGATACACTGAAGATGCTGTAGTTTCTCAGGATTTCGTAGGAGATAAGAGAACTTCAATCTTCGATAAAGATGCAGGAATTATGCTTTCTCCAAACTTCGTAAAACTTGTTTCTTGGTATGACAACGAAATGGGATATTCTAACAAGTTAGTAGATATGCTGATCCACGCTGCTTCTTTATCTAACTAATAAAGTATCAGCTTAAAATATGAAAACCTTCCTAATGGGAAGGTTTTTTTGTTTAAATTAACCGCTTAAAATTAGTAAACATGCTGGATGAACTTATTGAAAGATATTCTAAATACTCCGATTCTGAGCTTATGAATGTCTATAAAAATAAAAGCGGATATACCGAAGATGCGAGGAAAGCGCTTGAAATAGTTATAGAAAATAAAGGCGGCTTCAATACTCTGAAAGAAAGATATAATGAACTCATAAAAAAAGAAGAAGAAAAGAGAAGACTTCATCGTAAAGCCAACCAGCTTTATAAAAAAGGGAATACTAAAAATGATATTAATTCAATTATACATTCTGAAATGCTGTCCACAGAAGAAATTCAGGAAATTACAGACCTTGTGAGCAGCAGAATAGAAGCTGAGAAAAAAGACGTAGAAATAAAAACAAGTACATACATCGGAAGTATTCTCGGGGGAATTCTTGGCGGAACTATTGGGGGAGTTTTATGGGGATTGCAGCTTATCTATTCCGGACATATATTTTATCTTTTCGCGATCGGTTTGGTAATAATATCGTATGGATTTATTAAATTTTTTACCAAGCAAAGTAAAAATAACATTGTTGTTCTTATTCTTACGGTAATTTCGGTATTTTATGCTCTCATTCTGGGTTTCTATATTTATCAAATATTCGGCTATCGTGGACCGGAAAGTTAAACTCAATAAATTAATTTTTAAAGTAAGCTTCTATAATAATGAATCCCCTGCAAAATTGCAGGGGATTCCAGTTTATCATTTTCAAACAGCTAACAGAAAATTCTAAACTATTTCTGACATATTAATGATATTATGTAAATTTTGTTTTTTAATAGAAAATATGAAAACATAATCCGAAAAAACGGAAAAATATTTAGAATGAGTTTTCATGATTATTGGCTTATACAAATTTTAAAATTTTATTGATGTAAAAAAATCCCCCTTTTGCGGTATTTTTAAGAAAACTTTAACTATTTTTAGTTATAAATCTTTTTTATGGATAATCTGGAGAAAAAACATCCTTTGGTAGAAGTTTGGAACTCTTATTCTGATGTAGAAAGAAAAGAAAAACACATTTCTAATATCCCTCCTGTTGAACGCATCATCGGAGAAATGTTCGCTATTGGAGAATTTTATTATTATGTGCTAAATCTCACCAACAGTACAATTTCCAATCATCATCCTGATATCCTCAAGATTCATGGTCTAAAGGAATATCCGCAGAATTTAAAAGATGTGATTGATCTCGTTCACCCCGATGATATAGAATTCATTATGAAAGCCGAACAGAAAGTGGTGGAAATATTGATGAAAACAGGGAAAGAACATCAGCTTTTTCTTAAATCCAGTTACTGCTTCAGAATGAAAACCGCTTCAGGAAATTACGAGCTTTTTCATCATCAGGCGGTACTTACGTGGGAAGATGAGGATAAAAATCTGGTTCAGTCTATTAATATTCATACCAATATCCATCATATTACAAAACAGAATCCGCATACTGTACTGATTACAGGAATTGGTCACCGGAGCGATTTCATTCAGATTAAAATTGAAAATTCTTCTTCAAAAAAAGATCAGGAAATTAATTTAACCAAAAGAGAAACTGAAATTCTTTCGCTTATTGCCAAAGGATATTCCGGACCGGAAATTTCGAAAATGCTGATTTTATCAGAACACACGGTCCGTACTCACAGAAAGAATATCTTAGCCAAAACAAACTCCAGAAACAGCAAAGAACTGTTAACAAAAGCGTTCGAATGGGGATTGATATAATGCCAAAAGTGAATAGTGAATGAAGAATTGTAAACTGTGAATTGAATTTTCCTGATAAATCTCACTCTGCAATTGCGGAGCAAAACTTGTACCTTTAGCCTTCGATGGAGAAAACAATTTTACAGCCACGCTTTAAAGATTCGCAGCATTTTAAAGATTTCTGGACAAAAGGCAACGGAAAACAGCTTCTTGATTTTTCAGGAGCAGAGGTCAGTTTTAAAGTTTTTGAAAAATTTTCATCTTATTTTTATGATGTGGATGAAGTTGGCGATCAGGTTGTAAAAGATGTTTATCTGACTCAAAAATTTCATGAAGCTTCGAGAGAAATTGAAAACTACATCCGAAATGGCGTTTCGGAGAACGATGATGTTCCGGAAAGTGTAAAACAGCTTTTCCTGCAGACTCAGAAAATTCCTGACTGGCTGGATTATGATCTGATTAAAAGCGGTGCAGAACTCTGCATGAGAAGCAATGTAGATTCTCTGATCTCTCTTCGCGATTACTGCCTGATCGGAGGTTATGATTATGCTTACCTCAACAAACCCCTTATTGCAACGGAAGCCTTAAAGAAAGGTGCTGTAAAAAGACTTTCTGAAACGCTTGATTTCTGGGTAAATGTTACCCGATATGATGCTTTGGAAGTTCATAAAAAAGGATATGAGTTTGCCATAAAAACCCGCCTGATCCATTCTTACGCAAGAGTTTCCATTAAAAAATATTATAAAGAATGGGACATGGAAAACTGGGGAGAACCCATTAATTCGTGGGATATGATGGCAACGTATATTTGTTTCAGTCTCGTTTTTATGCACAGTCTGCACAAACTGGGAAACACGTTTTCTGAAGAGGAAGAAAAAGGGCTTTTCCACCTTTGGAAATATGTAGGTTATCTTCTGGGAATTCCGGAAGATCTTTTACCGAATGATAAAGTACAGGCAACGCAGTATTTCTATCTGTGGACTTCGGTTCAGCCTTCTGCGGATGAAGATTCTGTTTTGCTGGCTCATTCTCTTCTGAATGAATCGCTTGAAAACCCGATCCTGAAATACAGTTTCCAGAGAAAAAATCTTCGTTATCTCCACATCTGCTGTATATGGTTTTTACTGGATGATGAAGTGTGCAAAAGACTGAAGATTCCGGAAGTTTCCAACAGAAAGGCTTTTCCGGTTACGAAAAGAATGATTACCAAAATTGTTGACCGACTCGTAAGCCGTAAAGCCAGAATAAAAAAAGGGAATAAAGATCAGATGAAAGTCTTGAGCGATTATCTCAGCATTACCCAAAATTCTAATTTCCATTAAAAATCTACTGCAAAGACTGCAATTTATTTGATGGCTTCTACCCTAGCCGCGATTGCAGCGAAAATCCTTTTTTGAAAAAAAAAGATTGCAGCGGAAAGCGCGAAAAAGCTCCTGATAAAGCATAAAACAAAAGTTTTAAAGATTCTGTTTTAGTTTTTGATATGCATCTGAATTTTATGTTTTTTTAACTATAAAAACAACTTTTAGTGGTAGGAAAGATTAGTTTTTGAGCGTAAATTTTTGTATTTTTGATAAATTATTTAAACATCAGATGAGTAATATAGACGATAAGAAAAAAGCACTGGCTTTGGTGCTGGACAAACTAGATAAAACATACGGAAAGGGAACGGTAATGACCTTGGGAGAAAATTCCGTAGACAGTACAATTGAGGTGATTCCTTCAGGATCTTTGGGATTGGACATCGCTCTTGGAGTGGGTGGTTATCCGAGAGGAAGAATCATTGAGATCTACGGTCCGGAATCTTCAGGTAAAACAACTTTAACGCTTCACGCGATTGCAGAAGCTCAGAAAGCAGGGGGTATTGCAGCGTTTATTGATGCAGAGCACGCTTTCGACAGAACTTATGCTGCTAAATTGGGAATCGATCTTGAAAACCTTATTATTTCTCAGCCGGACAACGGAGAACAGGCATTGGAAATTGCTGATAACCTGATCCGTTCGGGAGCGATTGATATCGTGGTAATTGACTCGGTTGCTGCGCTTACGCCAAAAGCAGAGATTGAAGGGGAAATGGGAGATTCTAAAATGGGTCTTCATGCGAGATTAATGTCTCAGGCTTTAAGAAAATTAACGGCAACCATTTCAAGAACAAAATGTACGGTTATTTTCATCAACCAGTTGAGAGAGAAAATCGGAGTAATGTTCGGAAATCCTGAAACGACAACGGGTGGTAACGCTTTGAAATTCTATGCTTCGGTAAGAGTTGACATCAGAAAGGCAAGTGCACCTATCAAACAGGGAGATGAAGCGATCGGAAGCCGTGTGAAAGTGAAAATTGTTAAGAATAAAGTTGCCCCGCCTTTCAAACAGGCAGAATTCGACATCATGTACGGTGAAGGGGTTTCCAAAACAGGAGAAATTCTGGATCAGGCTGTAGAACAGGGAATTGTAAAGAAAAGCGGTTCATGGTTCAGCTACGAAGAAACGAAGCTTGGACAAGGTCGTGATGCAGTAAAAGATGTCTTAAAAGATAATCCTGAACTTGCAGAAGAACTGGAAAATAAAATTAAAGAGGAACTTAAGAATAAATAAGTTTTTTTGATAACGCGATAAAAAACCTCGGCGGAGCTTTCAGCTCCGCCGATTTGTTGTTTATACATTAAGGCTTTTCATCGGTTAACTCAAATCCCCAGTCTTTTCCCTTTTGGGTTGCAGGAATCCCTTTCGTCATCCAGACCGGCGCTTTCGCATCTTTAAGATAGTAATCGAAAAACTGCTGTTCGCGGATCTGAATATCTTTTCGGTTCTGGCGTTTTATGAGATTATGGTCGTCACCATTATAATTCAACAACCAAGCTTGTTTTCCTAAACGGCGCAGTGCGGTAAACATTTCAATTCCCTGATACCACGGAACAGCTCCGTCTTTGTCGTTACTCATAATCACCACCGGAGTTTTCACTTGATCGATGGTAAAAAGCGGTGAATTTTTAATATACAGTTCTGGTGCTTCCCAAAGATTTTTTCCTAATCTGCTTTGTGATTTTTCGTACTGAAACTGTCGGTTCATTCCTGAAGACCATCTTATTCCGCCATATGCAGAAGTCATGTTTACGACAGGAGCCCCACTCCATGCTGCGGCGTACATATCGGTATGTGCAATGAGATACGCAACCTGATAACCGCCCCAGCTTTGTCCCTGAATTCCTATTTTTGAGCCATTCACCCATGAATTTTCTTTTAGTTTTTCAACACCGGAATTGATATATTCCATTGCCGATTCTCCCGGAAAACCATCTACATACGAAATATCGGGTGTAAAAACGAGATATCCGTTGCTTACAAAATAAGAGATATTTAATCTTGAAGGAGTCGGAGACGGTGCTACGTAACGGTTCAGATTATCCGATAGTTTTTCGTAGAAATAAACAATCATCGGATATTTTTTGTTCGGATCGAAATTTTCAGGTTTATAGAGAACGCCTGTCGATGAATTTCCTTTCGGAGTTTTCCAGTTAACCAGTTCACTCGTTCCCCAATTGTAAAGACTTTGCTGAGGATTGGTGTTGCTTAGTTTTTCCTGATTTTTAAAATCGGAAGTGGTGAAAATATTCGGAGAATCGGTGTAGGATTCTTTTACTAAAATATAATCTTCTGCATTTTTTGCTTTCTGAATACTGCGGTATCCCCAAACATTTTCCATCTGAATTTTTACAGGATCAGAACCGGACTGAACGGTTGTTTTAAAAATCCCATTGGCTTTGGAGACATTATCAAACGCTGATAAATAAATAGAATTCTTCCGGTTTACACTTCTAATGTCTTTGTCTAAATCATACGTATCAAAAGTAATCTTGTTTTTGCGCCCGAATCCGTTGGTGATGTTTCTGGGCTTTTTAGAGCCGTCCGGAAAAAACTCCCAAAGATCGTATCGGTCTTTGATTATAACGGATTCATCATTATCCGTCCAAGATGCAATTCCGTATGCGTTAGGAAAATCCGGCATGTCGAACTCTTCATCTACAAAAGAAACGGACAAATCTTTATTGAGCGGTACTGTCTGTTTTGTTTTTACATTATAACTCAGCCATTGTCCTTTTTCCCTGTCGAAAATCACGACAAATTTCCCCAACGGAGAAACTGCAACTGAGCCATTCAGGTTTCTTATCATTTCTGTTCTTTCACCTGTTTTATTGTCGATAATAAAATACGTTTTCTTTGAAGAACCTTCCCATTGTGACGGAATGCGGTTGTTTACACTGGTAATTCCCAATACAAACTCTGCATTACCTTCATTCACCAGTCGCAAAGTATCGAGATCTTCGCCGTCAATGTTTGTGAAAAGTTCCGGTTTGTCGGTCTGCATTACAGCAGCGTAAGATTTTTTAAGATCATTTCTCAATTCTTTCAACTGAACCGTTTGCAGATAATCATCCTTATAATTCCAGATATCGACCACAGCATGATCGTTTGCAATCAATGTAGTGTCTTTTGCAACAGGTTTCGGAGCCACCCCGAAATACAACTGTTTTCCGTTTTTACTGAATATCGGTAAACGGTTTTCAGAAATTACCCAGTTTTTCTTCATCTGAGAATGATCGTTGGTAACGGTTTTATTTTTATTTCCTTTAAAATTAAAATAATACAATTGGTAAAGTTTCACCAAATCATTCTGTGCAGAAGAAGTTCCAACAAAAGCTAACTGATTTCCTTCTTCATCAAATGCAAGCTGTGAGAAATCCCCTTCCATTTCTGAGATTTTATTGACGTTTCCGGTTTTAAGATCAACAACCTGAACGGTCTGAAGCGTATATTTCTTAGGTTTGGATTTATCCGTATCTTTTTTAGCCAGAGATTTATCTTCCAATGAATCTTTTTTCTCTTCCTTCCCTTTTTTAGGTTTTTCTTCCGGTTTTTTTGTAACGAAAACAAGCTGCTTCCCATTTTTGCTAAACTGATAGCGAACCACATTGTCATAGGTTGTGCTTTTTCCGTCCAAAAGATTTCTGATCACCAACTGTAATGGTTTTGCCTTTGTATCATCATCTTTGTTTTCGTCGTCATCATCTTTGTCTGAAGCACTGTCGGAAGATTTGTCTTTCATATTTTCTAACAGATAAGCTACGAAAGAACCTCCCTTTTCCGGAATTTTAAATCCTTTTACATTAGGAATTTTCTCTGTCGTTCCTTTAGAGAAATCAAAAACAGCGAGGGTATCTTTGGTAAGTTTATTCTGTTTTAATTTTTTATCTTTTACCGCTTTTATGTCTTTGTAAAAAGGACGGATATGGAAAACGGCAAATCTGGAATCGCTGGTAAATTCCATTTTTGTGGCTCTCGGAAATTTCTTTGTGCTTTTATTTTTTGCAGAATGTAAGTAAAGATCAGGATTTCCTTCCTGCACATCTACTGAATATCCTACCCATTTTCCGTCATTGGATATTTTTCTGGCTCCGATATTCTGCCAATTATCGTAAACCGAATGATCCAACGGTTTTTTCTGCCCATAGACATACGAAGCCATGAGAAGCAGAAGCAAAACTGCACTTTTCAAATTCATTATTAAATATTTTAAGAACTAAAAATAAGGCTTTTCTCGGATAAATCTGCATTATAAAGGTATTTTCAGGATAAACTATTTAACCACAAAATGGCAAAAGATTCTATCTGTTCTGCTTAAAAGTCTAAATATTCCAATAAATGCTTTACAATTGTCTTTATGATTTTTGTAGTTGAATTTAAATTCACTTAAAAGAAATTCTGAAAAAAATGCCAAAATGTCATTTTCCTGGAAACGGTATTTTTTTTGAGAAAGTATAGAAAATTAAAAAACCAAAATTATTATGACTAAAGGAAATATTAATGTATCTGTGGAAAATATTTTCCCGCTTATTAAAAAATTTCTTTACAGTGACCACGAAATATTCTTAAGAGAGTTAATTTCCAACGCAACGGATGCTACGTTAAAGCTAAAACATTTAACAGGCATCGGTGAAGCAAAAGTGGAATACGGAAATCCGAAGATTGAAGTAAAAGTAGATAAAGAAAACAAAAAACTTCACATCATCGATCAGGGAATCGGGATGACGGGTGAAGAAGTTGAAAAATACATCAATCAGGTTGCTTTTTCGGGTGCTGAAGAATTTCTGGAAAAATACAAAGACACGGCAAAAGATTCAGGAATTATCGGACATTTCGGACTTGGCTTTTACTCTGCCTTTATGGTTGCAGAAAAAGTAGAAATTCTTACAAAATCTTACAAAGATGAACCTGCAGTTCGTTGGATCTGCGACGGAAGCCCTGAATTTACTTTAGAAGAAACTACGGATAAAACAGACAGAGGAACTGAAATTATTCTTCACATTGCAGAAGATTCTACAGAGTTTCTGGAAGAAGGAAAAATCCGTGAACTGCTGTTGAAGTATAACAAATTTATGCCTGTTCCTATTAAATTCGGAACAAAAACACATACGCTTCCTTTACCGGAAGATGCTCCTGAAGATGCGGTTGCAGAAACGGAAGAAGTTGACAATATTATCAACAATCCGACTCCGGCATGGACTATCGCACCGAGCGAACTGACAAATGAAGATTATATGAAGTTCTACCACGAATTGTATCCCATGCAGTTTGAGGAACCTTTGTTTAATATTCACCTGAATGTAGATTATCCGTTCAATTTAACGGGGATTTTATTTTTCCCGAAACTGAACAATAATTTAAATATCGAAAAAGATAAGATTCAGTTGTATCAGAATCAGGTTTTTGTAACCGATGAAGTGAAAGGAATTGTACCTGATTTCTTAATGCTTCTTCGCGGTGTGATCGATTCTCCGGATATTCCATTGAATGTTTCCCGTTCTTATCTTCAGGCAGATGGAGCCGTGAAGAAAATTTCATCATACATCACGAAAAAAGTTGCCGACAAAATGGCATCTTTAATTAACGAAAACCGTGAAGATTATGAGAAAAAATGGAATGACATTAAAGTGGTGATCGAATACGGAATCGTTACCGAAGAAAAATTTGCAGAAAAAGCTGATAAATTCACTCTTTATCCAACCACTGACGGAAAATTTTTCCTTTGGAATGAACTGGAAGAAAAGATCAAGCCTAATCAAACGGATAAAGATGGAAAACTGGTCGTTCTTTATGCTTCTAATGCTGATGAACAGCACTCTTACATCCAGTCTGCAAAAGATAAAGGATACGAAGTTCTTCTTTTAGATTCTCCGATTATTCCTCACGTTATCCAAAAATTGGAAACATCCAAAGATAAAATTTCTTTTGCAAGAGTAGATGCAGATCACATCAACAATCTGATTAAAAAAGATGAACCTGTTATTTCAAAATTAACAGAGACTGAAAAGGAATCTTTAAAGAAAAACGTTGAAGAATCAATCAATGATACCAAATTTACCGTTCAGCTTGAAGATTTAGACAGCAATGATGCGCCTTTCACCATTACCCAGCCTGAATTTATGAGAAGAATGAAAGATATGCAGGCAACAGGAGGCGGCGGAATGTTCGGAATGGGAGGATTCCCGGAAATGTATAATCTGGTGGTAAATTCCAACAGCGAACTGGCAGGTCAGATTTTAAAAACGGAAAGTACAGAAGCGAAATCAGATTTGATTAAATATGCTCTGGATCTTGCTAAACTTTCGCAGAATCTATTGAAAGGAAAAGAGCTTACAGACTTCATCCAGAGAAGTTATAAGCAACTGGAAAAGTAAGTTGACTATTTTTATATGGAATCCGGCGGAGCTTTGCTCCGCCGGATTTTTTTGTTTTGGTTTCGGCGGCGAAGCCGCCGAAACCGAAAACTCTTATTTATTGAGCATCTTATCAATAGCCGAAACAATTTTTTCAGCCTGAGTATTCATGGCTTCCAGATGATTTCCGGAATATTCCAAAAACTCTTTTGGCAAAGAAGCCTTGGTATAATTCTCAAATCCTTCCGAATAAGGAACCTCTTTATCTTCTTTACTGTGGATAAAAAGTTTGGAAAGACCTTCTGTATCCTGCAAATCTTCTTTGGCAGAATACGGCGAAACAACGTATTGGGAAATCACTTCCTTAAGTTCAGGTTTGTAATACATCGCAATATCTGTGAAAGAAGAAAGACTTCCGTCCATTACCAGTCCTGCAATTTTGGTCTTATTATTTTTCGCTAAATGAGCCGCAATCTGCGATCCCATGGAAGCTCCATACAGAATAATTTTTGTATTAGCAATTTCAGGTCTTTGCATCATTTTATCAAAGAAAATCTGTCCGTCTGATGCGATGTTAAGATGTGTTGGTTTTCCAGTTGACTTTCCATAACCGCGAAAATCGATCATTACTACCTGAAAATTATTTTCAACCAAAGGTTTCGTCATGAATAAATAGGTCGTAACATTTCCTCCTGCTCCGTGAAAGAATAAAACCGTCCCTTTTGCTTTTCCCGATTTTGGTTTTAAAATAATTCCTGTAATCGTATCGTTTTTTACAGGAAGAGAAAAATTTTCATATGTGAGCTCTTCTACAGGGCGAAGTACCTTACTTAGCTGATAAAAATTATCATCCATCTGCGCTTTGGAAAAGCAAACTGTTAATAAGAAAAGTGCGGAAAGTAAAATTTTTGTTTTCATTGTTTAATTTTTATGAAGCAAAACTAAACGTTAAACATATTTTACCCTAAAAAAACAGACTCAGCCGTAATTTTTCTCTGCTGAATAGTAATTATTCTCTTCTTACAGCTCTTCTAGCGGATCCCAGAACAGGTTTTTGAAATTTTTAATCCTGAAATTTTCCACAGTAATCCCTTCTGCTTCCAGTCTTTCCTGAAATTCCGGAACCGATAAAGTTCCTGAACTTGAAATTACGCGATGCGCAGGAACATCTTTAGGACAACCTCCCATTGCTTTTCCAACGTGGCGGGAATGATTGGGATAGCCCACTGCTTTGGCAATTGCTCCGTAACTCGTTACTCTGCCTTTCGGAACTAACTTAGTGATTTCCCAAACCTGCTTTTTAAATATTTCGTCCATTTTTGTTTTGCATTATTTTTGAATTGACCATTGAAATTCAATCTGTAAAATATAAAGTTATGAAAAAATCGTTTTTCCGCTTTTTGAATACAATAAATAAGGTAATTTTACCCAAATTAAGTGATAAAGACCCAAGCAAACTGACAAAAATTCAGAAAGGAATTCTTGCCTACCGTTATTTTGTCCTGATAAATTCGATGGATTAGACTGAGAAAAGTTTATTTAATTTTAGCAATTAATTTTCTGCATTTTTCATACAGAGGTTTTTCGATGAGCAGATAAATAATGATTGAACAAATCCACAACAGTACAAAATTTTTATCGGGAAGATAAATGTAGGATTTAAGTTTCATATTGAAATAACTCAAATGGATCAGGTAAAAAACAAATGAGGCATTTCCCAGAAGAATCAATAGTTTTGAAGAAAGAACCTTTGAAATCCATGTTTTTTCAGACATCAGTCCCCAAAAGAAAATAATGATCGCGATTGGAAGCAAAAATTCGTGAATCAGTCTTCCTTCCCATCGCTCTACTCCGTGAACAAAGTTATTCCGGGCAAAAAATGCAATGGCAATGATTAACAGAATAATTGAAACACCGCCCATTAAAGTAGACCGTTTTAATTTTTTTAAAAACTGAATACCTTTCTCTTTCTTCATTAAATAAGCCAGCAACATTCCGAAGAAAAACTCAGAACTTCTTCCGAAAAACGTGCTTCCTGTCATGAATTTCAGAGGATATAAAAAGCCTTCTGGATTTCCATTATATTCATGCAGACCATAACCGATTCCCCAACCTACAAGAAAAAATCCAGCTAAAAAAAGAATACAGTAGCTCCAGTTTTTTTTAAGCAAAAGAAATAAAAACGGAGCGAGAAGATAAAAGAAAAATTCTACCGTAAGCGACCAAGCCTGAACGATTCCTGAGACAGAGTACTTTTCAAATAAAGAGTAAAAAAGCGAATACTGTAAACAATAGGTATCTACATCTTTGGAATATTTTACATCCAGAAAAAAAGCGCTCAGCAAAATCCAGTACAGGGGAAAAATTCTGGCGATCCGCAGTAAAATGTATTTTAAATAAGATTTTTTGGACTCCAGAGGTTTTTCTTCGTATCGGTAAGCGAGTAAAAATCCGCTCAGGACAAAGAAAACCGTTACTCCGATATGCCATTCGCTGATGAAACGCATGATTTCAAACGGCAGATCATTACGCCAATATTTACGGTTATGATATACAAATACCATAATCGCTGCAACAGCGCGCATTCCTGTTAAAGCATCGAATTTATTTTTTTGAAAAGCTTCCAATTAGAATAAAAATATTTTAGTGTATCGATTTTCTGAACACGAAGTTCACAGAGTTTTTATTTTTATCTATAACTATTTTTGTTTCACAAAGCCGCTTCGCTTATAAAAAGATGAAAAGATCTTAAAACACACTTTGCGGTCTTAATAGAAGAGTGTTTCTGTGAACTTTAAAAATGTATTTCTAAAAAAATTATGAGTTATGTTTACTTAAAAAAATAAAAGGCTTACAAAATAAGCCTTTTATGTAAATTTATATTATTCTGATTAAGAATTTTCTAAAATATAAGAGAACATTAATGGTGCACAAATGGTTGCATCACTTTCAACGATGAATTTCGGTGTTGTGATATCCAGCTTACCCCAGGTAATTTTCTCGTTCGGAACTGCTCCGGAATAAGAACCGTAAGAAGTCGTAGAATCTGAAATCTGACAGAAATAAGACCAGAACGGAATGTCATGCATTTCCATATCCTGATACAGCATCGGAACCACACATATCGGGAAATCTCCGGCAATACCTCCACCAATCTGGAAGAAACCAACTCCTTTTCCTGATGAATTTTTAGTGTACCAATCTGCTAAATAAGCCATATACTCGATCCCTGATTTCATCGTAGAGAATTTAAGTTCTCCTTTGATGCAGTAAGATGCGAAAATATTACCCATTGTAGAATCTTCCCATCCCGGAACAACGATTGGTAAATTTTTCTCCGCAGCAGCGATCATCCATGAGTTTTCTCTCGGAATTTCATAATACTGTTCCAAAACTCCGGAAAGGATCATTTTGTACATATATTCGTGCGGAAAATATCTTTCTCCTTTATCATCTGCATCTTTCCAGATTTCATAGATATGTTTCTGTAATCTTCTGAAAGCTTCTTCTTCAGGAATACACGTATCTGTAACCCTGTTCAGACCTCTTTCCAAAAGATCCCATTCTTCCTGTGGCGTAAGATCTCTGTAGTGAGGAACTCTTTCATAGTGAGAATGTGCTACAAGATTCATTAAATCTTCTTCAAGGTTTGCCCCTGTACAAGAAATGAAATCTACTTTATCCTGACGGATCATCTCTGCAAGAATTTTCCCCAACTCCGCAGTAGACATTGCTCCGGCAAGAGTAATCATCATTTTTCCGCCATCCTTAAGATGTGCAACATATCCCTTAGAAGCATCCACCAATGCAGCTGCGTTGAAGTGCAGGTAGTACTTTTCTATGAACTCAGTTATCGGTTTGCTCATTTTTTATAATTTTTGCAAAGATAAAACTTAAAAACGGAATGTAGCGGCTGCACTTAAAGAAAGTCTCGTTAAACCTTCTTTTTGGTCTTCTCCGAATTCTACCGACTGTCCGTTAAAGCTCATTTTGCTAAGGGTTCCTCCGGAAAGTCCGATTTTCGGACCGATTAAAAAGTTCTTGCTTACTTCATACTGATAGGCAAAATCCAGTTCCGCTCCGAATGTTGTTCCTTTTCCTTTTACCGTTCCTGTTTTTGTGGTGTAGGTCATTGCTCCTAAAGCCACATCCATAAACAGTTTGTGCTTTGTTTCGTGAGCATCATTAGTTAACGTAAGTTCCGGACCGTAAAAATTAATCTGGTCTTTTGTACTTACATTTGCCGAAACAATATTTCCCATATTGTCTGCAACACTTAATCTTCCGCTTGTAGAAGCACTGTAGTTGGAATATTTGAACCCGATAAGAAGTCCTTTTTTTACTTCGTAGCGCAATGCAACATCGAAATTAAGACCGCTTTTAATTCCTTTGATGTATTCTTTCTGATCTCTCGGAATATTGTCCGGAGTTTTTGCCAGTCTCCACGCATAACCTACCGATGGAGAAATAGAAACTTTTTGCGCAAAAGAAAATACTGAGATTGAGAATAATCCCAATGCGAATAGTTTTTTGATCATTAGTTTAAAAATTTATTTAATATTTAAGAATTGGAGATCTCTAAATTACTTTCTGAAAATTCGCCGCAATATATAAAGAAAACCATAAACCTGAAAGGTTATAAAATGGAATATCTTTCTTTTTAATTCTATGCATTGAATATTAAAAACTTTGCAAAAAACCAATGCCACTGTGCGATTACCAGAATTATGAATATTTCTACAATAATTGAAAAAACAAAATAAATTATCTATCATAAAAAATTATTTAACAATTTTTCAATAAAATAATCATTATTATCAATTTTTTAACTTAATTTTGAACGGTTCAATTAACAGCGAACTAAAATTATTTAATACCGTTATCCGTTACCATTTGAAATTTTGTATAAAATTTTAAAAACTAATAAGAATGAAAAAAAACATACTTTCAGGATGTGTTGCCTTGTTTTTTTCTTTGCCGTTCTATGCGCAAGTAGGCATCAATACAAAAAATCCTGCAGCCACACTGCATATAGAACCTTCTTCTTCAGTAAGTCCTACAGGCAAAGACGGAATTATAGTACCCAAAGTACAAAATCTTCCTTCCGTAAATCCTTCAAGACTGGGACAATTTATTTTTTTAGAAAATAATGCTACTCTTGCCGACGGATTTTATTACTGGGATGGTTCCAGTTGGGTTTCATTTCCGGAATCCATCGACAGAAACGCAGACAATACCATATATTCTTTTGACGGACAAGGCTATACAGGAACGGCATTATCAAGAAATATTAATTTTTCGAGGTATATAAAAGCCACTACAGACGGGTTTACATTAAACAACAATACGATTACAGTGGGAAAAGCGGGATTGTATCTTATTTCTTTTACAGGAAACAGTAAGAAACCTTCCGGAGCGGAAGAGCATGCCAATTTTACTTTTTCAGTTCTGGTAAACGGAGTTCAGGCGTCTTCTGTTCAGACTTCGATGGCTGCAGAATCCACCGCTTCCGTAAGTACCGCTTTTTCATTTTTAAGAAGATTAAATGTGGGGGATAATTTAACAGCCACCGTAACAAAGTCGAACGAAGGTCCCAATAATTATCAGGCATTCGGAATTAATAATCTGACTTTATTTTTTATACAAAACTAAGAATCATGAAAAAAATACTGCTTCAATCTCTTTTTCTTCTTGCCGGAATATTGATAAAATCTCAGATAGGAATCAATAACACCAATCCTAAAGCCAGTTTACATCTTGATGCTAAAAATAAAATATTACCAGAGTCTACCGTTGGTTTGGGAGTTCCGGTAGTGGATAAGTTTCCCACAACATCGCCTTCCTCCAATCAGGACGGAATGTTAATCTATCTTAGAAATACTACAGATTCTAATTTGGAAGGATTTTATTATTGGGATCATGCGAAAAGCAATTGGGAATATATCATGGATCTTAAAGCTGCCGGACTGGATGTTTCCAAAACCATTGCTTCCGGAAGTTCTTTTTCTCCGAATAATATGAGCGGAAACGGTGTACAGTCCAGAACAATTCCTCTGACCACAATCAACAGTCTGGATCCCAGTTTCAGCCTTAGCAACGGAGGTCTGAAAATCGGGAAAACGGCAACTTATTATATTTTTCTTACAGGAGGAGTTTATAAAGATGCCGTAAATAATGTGAATGAATACATCACAGAGATTTTAATTAACGGAGTTTCAAATACGCAGCTTACCTCAACCAATACAGCTCCGGGAGGAGATACCGTTGGAAGATCTTCTACTTTTTATATTGCAACCATCTTTTCTTTAAATAAGGATGATATTTTAACTGTAAAAACAACAAGAACTACAACTGCCGCCAATACTGTAAGTGTTGATACTCCATATACTTTAACCATCATTAATTTAAACTAAGCAGCACCATGAATAAGCTCTCCATATTTTTTTTCGCCCTTGCATTTTTATGTACAGGTAAAGTAACGGCTCAGATAGGAATCAATAATCCGGCTCCCAAATCCACACTGGATGTTAAGCCCGACAATCAGGCAAATCCTTCGGGTATTTCCGGTGTTATTATCCCGAGAGTAAATGCTTTAAATACAACGGATATTAAAGAAAAAGGTCTTATGGTTTTTCTGAATTCTGCCGACGCTGCCCAAAAAGGATTTTACTGGTGGAACGGAACAGAATGGAAACGATTTTTGTCTTTAAGCAGGGTTTCCAGCAACAAATCTATTTTGTATGCCACAACAAAAAATACCTTCAAAGAAGGAAATATGACCGAGTTGGGTTCTTCCAACGACAGAACTTTAGATTTTGAAGATTTCACCACCAATGATGCTTCTAATTTTGAGATCAACACTTCCGGAGAACTTGTGGTAAAAAAAGCGGGATATTACCATATACAGGCAGCTTCTTTCATCAAAAAGAACAATGGAAACGATCTTAAAAGAGAACAGCTTGATATGAAAATCTATGTAAACGGAGTAACTGCATCCGCCAATAATCCCATAAATTTTGATCTTGAAGGAACAAAAAGCTTTCCGATTGGATTATATTCCATTGCGATAAATGCTACCGGTGTTTTGAAACTGAATGCGAACGACCGTTTATCAATGAAAATCATCAGAACGTACAGAGACACCGATCAGACAGGGAATCTGGTGATTATTCCGGATCAGAATACGAAATCCAATGTTACTTTACGATATATGGGAAATTTTTAGAACTGAATTAATATTTAAACTTCCGATTCTCTTTTTTATCTGATAATTTCTTTTTCGTGTCTAATCTTTTTTGCTTCTGAGCTTTTGAAGGTTTTGTGGCAAGACGCTTTTTAGGTACAACCAAAGCTTTATTCACGATTTCAAGGATCTTATCCGTCGCTTTATTTTTATTGGCAAGCTGCGTTCTGCTTTCTGAAACGGTTAAAAATAAAAATCCTTCCGCATTAATCCTGTTCCTGAGTTTTTCCTGAATAAGATTTTTCTGAAATTCATTAAAAAATCCGGATTCCTGAACATTCCAAAGAACCGTTACGGAAGTTTCCACCTTATTCACATTCTGTCCTCCTGCTCCGCTGCTGCGGGAAGTTTTAAAGCTTAGTTCTTTGGTAAAATCTTTCATTTTCTAAATGGTGTTGTTTAAAAGTTTTTTCAGTTCAATTCTATTAATTTTTCCATTGGGCGTTCTCGGAATTTTTTCAACAAAAACAATTTCTTTCGGCTTGTGAAAACTTTTTTCAAACTGAATTTCTTTTATTTTTGTAATTAAATCGTCCGATTTTTCGCCTTCAATTACTGCAATCAATTTTTGACCGAGACTTACATCATCAATTCCTAAGAAAACCACTTCATTCGGAATTTCTTTTTTTACCAGAGCTTCCAACTGTTCAGGAAATATTTTTGCACCGCCTGAATTGATTACATTGTCAATTCTTCCTAAAAATTTAAACTGCTTTCCATTTTTAATTTCAACTAAATCATTCGTTTGAAGAATTTCGGGATTTAATTTTGGAGCAAAGATTTTCAGACAATTTCTTTCGTCCAAAGATATTTCTACATTTTCAAAAACCGTAAAATATTCTTCAGAGTTTGGCAAAATTTGTTTTAATCCAATGTGAGAAAGGGTTTCAGACATTCCGTAGGTTTCGAAAATAAAGGTTTCAGAGTCTGAAGTTTTAAGAGCTTCCTTCATTTTCTTTTTCAGATCTTCAGAAACGGCAGCTCCGCCAATGATGAGATTTTTAATCAGGTACAGTTTATCTAAAGAATTTTCAACCTGAAGCGGAGTCATGGCGCAGAAATCGATTTTCTGGTCTAACGTTTCTACAGGTTTTACAGAAGGATCAGTAACAATTAATTTTAATTTCCTCATCATCGAACGAACGACCATCATTTTCCCTGAAATATATTCGACTGGAAGACAGATTAACGATGTATCTCCTTCTTTCAATCCCAAAAAATCGCAGGTCATCTCTGCGGAATTCATCATTCTGCTTTTTTCAATATCAAAAACTTTGGGAGTTCCGGTAGAACCGGAAGTCTGTACTTTTACCGTATCAGAATCCGAGAACCATTCTTCCAGAAAATTCTTCACCTTGATTTCGAATTCTGTTTTAAAGGATAATTGATTAATATTGAGATTCTTGAAGTCTATCTGCATCATTTCCGAGAATAAAATATACAGTAAATTTAAAAAAAAGTTTAATATTTTCTTGTATGTAATAAAAAAAGCTGTAAATTTGCACCACTAAAACAAACAGAGACTCATGGTGTAGCGGTAACACTACTGATTTTGGTTCAGTCATCTGGGGTTCGAATCCCTGTGAGTCTACAAAAACCATCCTTTTTTAAGGATGGTTTTTTGTTTCTGCTTTCTCAGAATTACAGATTTACTTTTTAATAAATTTTAAATTTTCTTCGTTTTTAATTCACTAAAAATAAAAGACTGCCCCAAAAGAAGCAGCCTTTCCGATTTTATATCTAACAATATTTATAAATACTCTTTAGGAACTTCAATTCCGTTCTTTTTCATGTATTCTACCAGATCATTATACTTATCTTCAAAACCGTTCCCGCATTTATCAGAAATACTGCATACATCAGAAGGTTTAATTTCTAAAATATCCGAAATTTTAGTTAAGATTTCCAGATTAATCTTCACTTTGGAATTTTCGATATCAGAATAGGCTTTCTGAGAAATCCCCATCTCAAAAGCCATATATTCCTGAGTAAAATCCTTACTCCGTCTTATTTTCCTGATGTTTTGTCCACATATTTTCATCTCTCTTGGTTTTAGTAGTTTTCGGTATATTTTAGAAGTATATCTATTAGACTTACACAAAGTTAGTAAATACCTTTGTCAAAACATTATTACACTACATGATATTTAATATTACCTTAAAATTTGTTTGTAGAATTAGGCTTTAATAGAAAAATATCAACCTCAGTACAACACAATAGGAATTATGGAGACGCAAAAATTTAATTATGACAATAATATTGTCAGAGCATTCCTCTATGCTACAATCGCATTCGGTTTGGTGGGTTTTTTACTTGGGCTTACTGCTGCGCTGATGCTTTTTTATCCTGAGCTTCCGGAATTTTTATTCGGAACCGATGATACAACGATTAAAAGTTTAGTATCTGGAAATATTCAGGGACTTATTAATACTCAGGGAGCTTTAGGTTTCGGGAGAATCAGAATGCTGCATACGAGTGCTGTAATTTTCGCTTTCGTCTGTAATTCCTTTTTCTGCGGTGCATATTACAGTATGCAGAGACTTCTTAAAACAAGAATGTACAGCGACACTTTATCATGGATTCATTTTTGGACATGGCAGATCATGATTGTTTCTGTGGTTATTACTTTCCTTATGGGAATCAACACCTCAAAAGAATACGCAGAACACGAATGGCCGATTGATATTTTAATTACCATTTCATGGGTTATTTTCGGGATCAATATGTTCGGAACCATTGCCAAAAGAAGGGTGCGACACCTTTATGTAGCCATCTGGTTTTACATGGGAACGTGGCTTGCCGTAGCGATGCTTCATATCTTCAATAATCTTGAAGTTCCGTTGTCTTTCACTACATGGAAATCTTATTCCATCTACGCAGGAGCTAAAGATGCTTTGGTTCAGTGGTGGTACGGTCATAATGCAGTGGCGTTCGTACTCACAACTCCGGTTCTTGGTTTAATGTATTATTTCTTACCGAAAGCGGCAGACCGACCTGTATTTTCATACAAATTATCAATTATCCACTTCTGGTCTCTGATCTTCGTTTACCTTTGGGCAGGACCACACCATTTACAATATACTGCGCTTCCGGCTTGGGCGCAGGCGGTGGGAACAGGTTTCTCCATCATGCTGATCGCTCCATCCTGGGGAGGAATGCTGAACGGATTGCTGACTTTGAGAGGAGCTTGGGACAAAGTAAGAGAAAATCCTATCTTAAAATTCTTCGTCGTTGCGGTAACATGCTATGGTATGGCAACCTTTGAAGGCCCGCTTTTAGCAACAAAATCTTTAAATAAAATTGGTCACTATACAGACTGGGTAATCGGACACGTACACATCGGAGCATTAGGATGGAATGGTTTCATGGCTTTCGGTATCGTTTATTATCTGATTCCGGTGATGTGGAGAACACAGCTTTGGTCCAGAAAATTAGCCAACTTGCATTTCTGGCTGGGAACTTTAGGAATTATTTTCTACGCCGTTCCGATGTATATTTCAGGATTTACTCAGGGATTAATGTGGAAACAGTTCAATCCGGACGGAACTTTAGTTTGGAAAAACTGGCTGGATACCGTAACTGCAATTATTCCTTACTATAAAATGAGATTCTTAGGAGGTCTGTTCTATATTTCAGGAGCCATTTTAATGGTGGTGAATGTTATCAAAACCGTCAGAGCAGGATCTTTCCAGAAAAACGTTCCGGCAGAAGCTCCGGCACTGGCAAACATCGGATCTGCAAGAAAAGAAGGCGAAGGAATTCACTTATGGATCGAAAGAACCCCGAAAATTATGGCAATATTGGCTTTCATTACAGTAGCCATCGGAGGTTTGGTAGAAATTATCCCGACATTAACCTTAAAACAGAGTGTTCCTACCATTACCGCAGTAAAACCTTACTCACCGTTGGAACTGGAAGGAAGAGATTTATACATCCGCGAAGGCTGTAACGCCTGTCACTCTCAGATGATCCGCCCTTTCCGTGATGAGATTGTAAGATTTGAAGGCAAAAACGGACAGTATTCCAAAGCAGGAGAATTTGTTTACGACAGACCATTCCTTTGGGGATCGAAAAGAACAGGACCGGATCTGCAGAGAGAAGGTGGAAGAAACCCGGATTCATGGCATTTCAAACACATGTATAATCCAAGAATTACCTCAGCGGGTTCTATCATGCCGCGTTTCCCTTGGCTGATCAGCAATACACTGGACAGAACAAAGACGGTAGACAAGATGAAATTAATGAAAAATTACTTTGACGTTCCTTATTCAAAAGCTGAAATAGATTCCGCCAATCAGTGGGCAGACAATCAGGCAAATGGTATTGTGAAAAGAATTTATTCTGAAGCGAAAGACGTGAAAGATCAGGTGGAAAAAGACCGTGTTGCAAAAGGAGCTTCATTCGTTCCACTGGAAAAAAGAGAAATCGTAGCCATGATTGCTTATCTGCAAAGATTAGGAACAGATATCAAAACCACTCAGATTCAAACTGCAAGTGCAGAATAATTTAAATTAAATTGACATGAAAACAAGAACCCCGATTTCAATCTACATTCTCGTAACAGTAGGTTTAACGATTATGGCGTTCGAAATGTTCGCGCACGATTCAGGATATTTTTCTTCACCTTTTTTCTGGGGATTAATGCTTATCGCCATTATTCTTCTTCTCATCATGAATTCCATCGGAGATTTAATTGAAGGTGAAAATTTTAAGAAATTATCAGACGAAGAAAAAGCAGCCTATATTAAAGATAAAAATACGCCTTACTTTCAGAAACTCTGGAATTCGGCATTCAAAAAGCAGTCTGCAACAGAGGAAAAAGATATTCTTATCGATCACGGATTCGACGGAATTACGGAGCTGGACAATTCTCTTCCGAAATGGTGGATCGGTTTATTCTACTTCGGGTGTATTTTCTGTGCGGTATATCTAATTGCTTTTACCTTTACAGATTATGCGCATCCGGATGCAGAACTGAATGCAGAAACCAAAACAATGCTTGCTTCTATTGCCGAGTTTGAAAAAACCGCCCCCCAGGTAACACTGGAAACTGCAAAATACAGTGCAGACAATATTGCGGAAGGTCAGGAATTATTTAAAACAAACTGCGTAACCTGCCACGGAGAAAACGGAAAAGGCGGAATTGGCCCTAATCTTACAGACACACACTGGATTAATGTACAACAGAAAAGCCTGTTTAAAAACGTAATCTGGATGCTGGAAAACGGCTCTCCCAACAATCCTACGATGAGACCTCTGATTAAAGAAGGAACCATTACAGGAAGAGATGCCGAAAAAATTGCAGCCTATATTTACCATATCAATCAGGAAACCCCTCCTATTACTCCGGCTCAGGGCGGTGCTGCCCCACAAGGAGAACAGGTAAAATGGGAGAACGGAAACGAATAAAAAATAATTATCTCAACACTTAAACCATGCCAAGCCCCCTATCCATACACTAACTAAACATTTTGAATTTTCATTTTTGCTAAACCTTTTCAACAGAAAAATGATTACGAAGGGGGCTTTTTAAACAATTCAAACCCGAGCCTTGACTGCCATTTTCAACTATTCACTTGACAATAAACTAAACTAAATTCCATAATTGGCAGTCGAGGCAGGGTTTTTGTATTAAGAAAAAGTGTACCACAACATAGTAACAGTACGGTAAGTATTGTTATATTTGTTATAAACCCGATCACTTTTGAAACTGAAAATCAATAAAAGAAAACTCTTAAAGCGTTTTGCAATTACCATTATATCCATACTGGTATTTTTTTCGTTATTAGTACTTAGTTTAAGACTTCCTGTTGTTCAGAACTTTATCAAAGACAAACTGGTTGTTTATCTGGAGAAAAAAATCAAAACAAAAGTTAGTCTCGAAAGAGTCTACGTCGGCTTTCCCAACAGTCTTGTAATGGAAAACCTTTATCTGAAAGGTCAGGATATCGACACTCTTTTGGCGGTAAAAAAACTGGATGTAGGTTTAAATATGCTGAAACTCATCAACTCCACCGCGGATATTACGTCCGTAGATCTGGAAGGAGCAAGAGCCAATGTAGTAAGAAAACCCGACGGAAAATTTAACTTCGATTATATTCTGGATGCTTTTGCAACAAGCGATAAGGAAGAAAGTGCCTCCAAACCGTTCATTATTTCTTTAGATAAAATCAATCTGAAAGACATCGGTGTTACCTTTAACGATCAGCAATCCAGAAATGATATTCAGCTTTACTTTAAATCTTTTGATACAAGGGTAAAAACATTTGATCTTCAAAAGAATTCTTACGCCGTAAACGACATCAATTTAGACGGCTTAAAACTGAAACTGAAGCAGGATCTTGTAGAAGAAGTTTCCAAAAAAGTAGAGAAAAAAGTCGATTCTCTTAATAACAAAAAGCCCATGCAGATTAGCTTAAGAGGAATTAAACTCACCAATTTCAACATTGATTACGGAGATGACAATACCAAAACTTTCGCTAAAGTTTTATTTAAAGAACTAAGCACGAAAGTGAATAAACTCGATCTGGAAAACAATGCCTACAATGTGGATAATGTATTCCTTTCCGGAGCCGATATTAACGCCAATTTATATCTTCCTGCGAAAAATGCCAATCCGAAAACGGAGCCGGAAGCTTCAAAACCTTCGGAAAAAGAAAAAGCACTCAGTCTTCTTTTAGGAAAATTTGTTTTAAATGATGTAAAAGTCGCCTACAACAATACCGCAATTGCTCCTGCCAAACAGGGAATGGATTTCAATCATCTGAATTTTTCCAAACTCAATCTTGAAGTCAGAAGTTTCAAAATGCAGGACAATACTTTTGCAGGAAACGTAAATTCCGCAGAAATTCAGGAAGCAAGAGGACTGGATATTCAGAAATTCAATACAGATTTTGTGTATAATGATAAACAGGCTTATTTAAAAGATCTTTATTTGCAGACACCGAGAACCATTCTTCGCGATGAGGTCGTATTAAATTACAATTCAATAGAACAGTTAAGCTCAAATTTAGGAGCCGTACAGATTTCAGCCAACATCAAAGATTCAAAGATCGGATTTTCGGATATTCTGAATATTGTTCCGACCTTAAGAAATACCACGCCTTTCAACAAATATCCCAATGCGGTTTTAAATGTTAATGCCAATGTAAAAGGAAGTGTCAATGATTTATTGATTAATAATCTGAAAATTTCAGGTATCGATCAGCTAAGAGTTGCCGCATCAGGAAGAGTGAAAAATGCAATGAATCCGGATCAGTTGTATTACGATCTGAAAATTGCGGAATTATCTTCATCAGCAAAAACCATCTACAATCTGGTTCCCAAAAATACAATTCCGAAAAATATTTCGCTGCCTTCCAATTTCAGCATCAAAGCAATCGCAAAAGGAACTACGAAAGTGGTTGCAACAGACCTTAACCTCTACTCTACGCTTGGAAATGCTTCCGTTAAGGCAAATGTGGATATGCGCAGAAAAAACAGGGAACTGTATGATGTAAAAGCCAATCTTCAGGGACTTCAGTTGGGGAAAATCATCCAGAATAAAGAGATCGGAGCCATTTCTGCACAGATTTACGCGAAAGGAGAAAGTTTCGATTTTAAAAATGCCAATGCAGATCTTAAAGGTCATGTTGCTTCGGCTGTTTACAAAGGATACCGTTATCAGAACATGAATCTTACCGGAAAAATCCGCCGCGGAGTGTATAACGTTGTTTTAAATTCAAAAGATCCGAATGCGAACCTGATGTTAACCGCTTCCGGAGTGTACAACGAAAAAAATCCAACGGTAAAAGTAAACGGAGAAGTAATAAAATTAGACCTCAACAAACTGGGATTCTATAAAGATCCGATGATTCTTGCCGGAAAAATAGACGGAGATTTTTCTAATCTTGATCCCGACAATCTGAACGGTTATCTGAATTTAAAAGACTTTGCTTTTTCGGATACCAAAGAAGTGTACCCGATTCAGGAAGTGAATTTAAAAGCGTCTTCAACCGCAGATTCTACGAATATTATTTTCAATTCCCAGATTGCAGATGTCGAATTAAAAGGAAAATATAAGCTGACACAGATTTTCGGTGCTTTGTCAAACACAATTAACCAATATTATCAGTTTCAAAAGCCAGGAAAAGCACAGAAAATTCAGGCAGGACAGTTTTTCACCTTCAATGCAAAAATTAAAAATGATAATCTGATCAGAAAATTTGTTCCGGAACTGAAAAGTTTTGAAACCATTAATTTAAATGGAAATTACGATGCAGATTCTCAGAAAATTGAGATCGACGGACAGATTCCGCAGGTTCTTTACGGTGAAAATTCCATTGAAGACGCTACCATAAAAGTAACGAACGAAAATAATGCTTTACAATACAATCTTTATGTTGCAGGATTAAAAAGCTCCAGTTTCGCACTGAATAAAGTAGGAATTACAGGAGATGTTGCCAATAATATCATCAATTATAACATCACCACGAAAGACCAGAAAGAGGTTACCCAATTCCTGATTGCCGGAAATGCAAAATCACTGAACGACATCACGGAAATTTCTTTAAATCCGAATGGTTTAAAATTAAATTATTCTGACTGGACGGTTTCCGAAGGAAATAAAATACAGATCGGCAATAACGGAATTCTCGCAGATAATTTCAGACTTTCCAACGCAGGAAGCGAAATTGCCTTACAATCTGAAAGCCAGGCTCCGAATGCTCCGCTGAATGTTTCTCTGAAGGATTTTAAGATTGAAACCATCACCGAATTAATTAAAAAAGATACGGTTTTGGCAAGAGGAACCATCAACGGAACGGCTCAGCTTAAAAATATTACGAAAAATATGACCTTCACTTCGGATCTTAATGTATCTGATCTGATTGTCTATGGAAATCCGGTAGGAAATCTTGCCATAAAAGTCAATAATAATGCTCCGAATCTTCTGAATGCGGATATTGCACTTTCCGGAAATAACAACGATGTGAAAATTCTGGGAGATTACAATACTTCTTCCAGCACATTTGATATGAATATGGCGATCAATCAGCTTCAAATGAAATCTGTACAGGGATTCTCGATGAATGCGATAAACAATACGGAAGGTTATCTTTCAGGAAACCTGAAGATTACAGGAACAGCATCCAAACCGAATATTTTAGGTAAAGTAAAATTCAATGATGTAGGTTTGGAAATAGCAAAAACAGGAAGTGATTTCAGAAAACTGAATGACGAAATCAGCTTTACCAACCGCGGAATTGAGTTTGATAATTTTAAAATTAAAGATAAAGACGGAAACGCGCTTAAAGTGGACGGACAGGTTCTTACGCAGACATACAGAGATTTTGCCTTTAATCTTGATGTAGATGCACAGAATTTCAAAGTAGTGAATTCTGAAAAATCCAACGATGCCATTATGTACGGCGTTCTCTCTATTGATGCAGGATTACACATCCGCGGAGACTTAGATTTGCCGAAGGTGGACGGAAGACTGGCTGTTGCAGACAACACCGACTTTACTTTTGTGCTTCCGCAGTCTTCTCCTACGCTTCAGGAAAGAGACGGAATTGTAGAATTTATCGATCAGGATCAGGTTGTTTTAAACAAAACCGTGAAGGCAGATTCTTTAAATTCCCAGAGTAAAATTAAGGGAATGGACGTGAGTGTGAACATCGAAATCAGTAAGAAAGCAAAAATGTCTTTACTGATTGATAAAGCCAACGGAGATTTTGTGAAACTTCAGGGGGAAGCGGAATTAACGGGCGGCGTCGATCCATCGGGAAAAACCACGCTTGTCGGAGTTTATGAAGTGGAATCCGGAAGTTATGAAATGACGGTAAGTGTTCTGAAACGTAAATTTGATATTCAGAAAGGAAGTACCATTACATGGACCGGAGAACCGACAACGGCAAATCTGGATATTACCGCCGTCTATAAAACCGAAGCCGCCCCAATTGATCTTGTGGAACAGCAGATCAGCGGAGAACAGGCTTCCACACTCAATCAGTTTAAGCAGAGAATTCCTTTCAGCACGTTACTGAAAATGAAAGGCGAACTGCTGAAACCTGTAATTACTTTTGATATTACGACAGACGAAAAAAATAACGCGGTTTCTTCCACGGTTACAGATATTGTAGATCAGAAACTTGCCCAGTTGAGAACTCAGGAATCTGAAATGAACAAACAGGTTTTCGCACTGCTTCTTCTCAACAGATTTATAGGGGAAAATCCTTTTGAATCCGGAGCGGGACTTTCGGGAGAAATGCTGGCAAGACAGAGTGTGAGTAAAATTCTTTCCCAACAGTTAAATAATCTTGCCTCGGATCTCATTAAAGGAGTGGATCTTAATTTTGATCTTGAATCTTCTGAAGATTATTCTACAGGATCTAAAAATACGAGAACAGACCTGAATGTAGGGTTAAGTAAAAAATTACTGAACGACCGTCTGAAAGTTTCTGTAGGAAGTAATTTTGCACTGGAAGGAGAAGCGCGGCAAAATGAAAACATGACGAATATCGCAGGAGACGTAACGGTGGATTACAGCCTTTCCAGAGACGGAAGATATATGCTTCGCGCATACCGTAAGAACGAATATCAGGTTGCGCTTCAGGGGCAGATCGTAGAAACAGGCGTAGGATTTATCATCACTTTGGACTATGACAAGTTCCGCGATATTTTCCAGAAATCTAAAAACAGAAAGCAGAAGGAATCCAGAAAAAACCAACAAAACCAAGTTGTAGAATTTAAGTAAATGAAAAAAAGTTATCAGACCTATTTTAAATTTTTAATCACCTGCGGAATGGCTTCTGCAACCCTTTCCTGCAGCAATACAAGATTTCTGAAGGAAGGACAGATGCTTTACACAGGTGCGGAAGTGAAGATTGAAAACGACACTTTGCCGAAAAAGGAAAAGAAAGATCTTCAAAGCGCGCTTCAGGATAAGCTGACTCCTAAACCGAACTCTTCATTTTTAGGATTAAGACCTAAACTGTATTTTTATAATATTGCCAAAGAGCCGAAAAAAGAAAAAGGCTTCAACTACTGGCTGAAATATAAAGTGGGAGAAAAACCTGTTTTGCTGGGTGATGTAGACCGCGAATTCAATAAAGATATCATTGTTAATTATTCTGAAAACAAAGGATATTTCAATGCAAGAGCTACCTATGATACGGTTGCCAAAAATAAAAAAGCTAAGGTAATTTACACTTTAAAACCGGGAGCAAGATATCTGATCAGCAATGTAAAATTCCAGAAAGATTCTTCACTGGTAAATCAGGAAATCCAGAATCTGAAAGACAACACGCTTTTGAAGCAGGGAAATCCTTTCGATCTGGATGTGATAAAATCTGAAAGAGAAAGAATAGATAACCGACTGAAAGAAAGAGGGTTTTATTATTTCCATCCCGACAATCTCATTGTTCAGGCAGACAGTACAGTAAGCAAAAATCACAAGGTGGAACTGAATGTGAAGCTGAAGGATAATACGCCGGATCTGTCTACGCAACAATTCAGCATTGATAAAGTAATTGTTTTCCCGAATTACAGTATTCAGGATGTGAAACAGGGGAAATATTCGATTCCAATGAACACAGATTCGCTTCAGAAATATGAACACGGCGATATCTACGTTATCGATCCTCAGAATAAATTTAAACCGAAAATATTCGACAGAGCATTATATTTTAAAAAAGGAGATCTGTACAATAGAACCAATCATAATCTTACGCTGAATAGGCTCATCAGTCTTGGTGTTTTCAAATTTGTGAAAAATGAATTCATTGTTTCAGATTCTTTACAGCATAAATTTGACACGTATTATCTTCTGACTCCGAGAGAATTGCAGTCGCTTCGTCTGGAAGCTTTGGGAAGAACCAATTCTGCAAACTACGCCGGAAGTGAAGTGAATCTTAACTGGACTCACCGTAATTTTTTCCGCGGCGCCGAACAGTTTAAAGCTTCTGTTTACGGTGCTTTTGATTTCCAGATCGGAGGTCCTGAAAATGCGAAAAATATTTTCAGAACGGGAGCCAATGCGCAACTTTCGATTCCGAGGATTGTTGCACCTTTCAGATTTAATTCTTCAAGCGCATTTGTTCCGAGAACCAATATTTCGGTAGGCTACGAATTCCAGAACAGAACAGAAGATTATTCCCTCAATACTTTTACGGGATCTTTTGGGTACAATTGGAAAGAAAACGCACGAAAAGAACATGATCTGAAGATTTTTGACATCACGTATGTTTCTCCGGCAAATATTACAGATGCTTATCGAGAGGTTTCTCAAAATAACGATGCTTTAGAAAGAGTGGTAAAACCTCAGTTGATATTCGGACCGATTTATTCCTATACGTATACCAACACGATGCTCCAGAAACCAAATACTTTTTATTATAAAGGAACTTTGGATCTTGCAGGAAATTTAACCGGTTTAATTACAGGAGCGAATGTTGAAAAAGATAAAGAAAGAAAAATTTTCGGTGTTCCGTTCAGTCAGTTTGCCAAAATTGAGAATGATTTCAGGTTTTATCATAAATTCAATGAAAAAACGTCTTTGGCGACAAGAGCTATTGCGGGAGTTGCCTATCCTTACGGAAATTCGGAATATATTCCTTTTTCCAGACAGTTTTTCTCGGGAGGAAGCAACAGTGTGAGAGCCTTCCGCGCAAGAACTTTAGGACCGGGAAGTTTTGATCCGAGAACCATTAAACCCGGCTATTATTTTGATCAGTCGGGAGATGTAAAACTTGAACTGAATGCGGAATACAGAGCCAATCTCTATAAATTTTTAAATGTTGCCTTGTTTGCCGATGCCGGAAATGTATGGCTGATTAATGAAGATTCCCAAAGACCGGGAGCTAAATTTTCTAAAGAATTTTTAAGCGAAATGGCTGTAGGCGCAGGTTTTGGTCTGAGACTTGATTTCTCTATCCTGATCCTGAGACTGGATCTAGCCATGCCATTGCGCGTTCCTTATTATGAAAAGGGCGAAAGATGGACATTTGATAAAATTAATTTCGGAGATTCGAGCTGGAGAAAAGATAATCTTATCCTGAATATCGCCATCGGATATCCTTTCTAAACCAAACCATCAATGATCGAACAATTAAAATTTTTCTGGGAAACATTAAAAGAATCATTCAGACAATGGAATAATTCTTCGGCTTCAAGTGATGCCGCAAGTCTTGCCTATTACGCTATTTTTTCAATTCCCGGGCTTTTAATTATCATCATCTGGATTGCAGGGTATTTCTTTGGAGAGGAAGCTATTCGCGGAGAAATTACCAATCAGATCAGCGGAATCATGGGAAATGATGTTGCAAAAAGCATTCAGGATATGATTGCAGGAGCTTTAATTGACAAAGAAAATATTTTTATGAAAGCTGTGGGAGTCGGTTCCTTGGTTTTTGGTTCCACTACCCTGTTCTTTCAGCTTCAGCACTCGCTTAATAATTTGTGGGATGTTCAGGCAACTCCTAAGAAAGCATTCGTGAAATTTTTAATGGACAGAGCCAACTCTTTGGGAATGATTCTGATTATTGGTTTTTTACTGATGATTACAATGGTGCTTTCTTCAATGATCAGCATTCTGAATAACTGGATTACGAATTATTTTGGACTGGAAACTTATCTTATTGTTCAGCTTGTGAATTTCGGAATCGGTTTTGCCATTGTCATGTTGCTTTTTGCATTGATGTTTAAAATTCTTCCTGATGTAAGAATGCGTTGGAAACCCGTTTGGAACGGAGCTTTTCTAACGGCGATATTATTTACTCTGGGTAAATTTTTACTGAGTCTTTATTTCGGGACCACGAAACCTACTTCCGCTTTCGGAGCTGCAGGAACCGTGATCCTGATCATGATGTGGATTAATTATTCCTGTATGCTGATTTTCTTTGGCGCGGAATACACGAAAGTTTACGCCTATAAAAAAGGATATACCATTTTACCATCGAAACACGCAAAATGGAGCGATGCGAAATTGTATGAAGACAGTTTAAAAGAGAAAATGAATGCTGAAAAAGCTTAAAATAAAAAACCTTCAGAGCAGCGTTCTGAAGGTTTTATTTTTACATTCTGTTTACGGTTTTTATTCCGAGTAAGCCTAATGATTTTTTTATGGTTTTTGCCGTAAGATCTGACAAATTCAATCGGAACTGTTTCAGATTTTCGTCTTCCTGACTGATAATCGGATTGCTCTGATAGAATGAATTGTAAGCTTTTACCAAATCATATACATAATTGGCTAAGAATGCCGGACTTAATAATTCTGCTGCTTTCTCTACCGTACCTTTGTAATTGGACAAAAGCATAATAAGTTCTTTTTCATATTCATTCAAAGCCAGATCTGAAGTCGCTTTAAATTCAAAATTAGCTTTAGATAATACCGATTGAATACGCGCATAAGTATATAAAACGAAAGGTCCTGTATTTCCTGCAAATTCTACACTTTCATCCGGATTGAACAGCATTTTTTTCTTAGGATCAACTTTCAGCATGAAATATTTTAATGCAGCCTGCCCGATAATTTCGTAAGAGGCTTCTTTTTCTTCGTCGGTAAGACCTTCCAGTTTTCCTAATTCAGTGGTAATTGCTTTTGCTTCCTTATACATTTCCTGCATTAAATCATCTGCATCCACTACGGTTCCTTCACGCGATTTCATTTTTCCGTTCGGAAGTTCAACCATTCCGTAAGACAAATGATACAACTGGTCTGCCCAGGAATATCCTAATTTTCCTAAAATTTTAAACAAAACCTGGAAATGGTAATCCTGCTCGTTTCCAACGGTATAAATCAGTTTCTGAATATCATTCTGCTTAAAACGTTCTACCGCAGTTCCCAAATCCTGTGTCATATACACGGAAGTTCCATCCGAACGAAGCAGTAATTTCTGATCCAGACCTTCATCGGTAAGATCGCACCATACAGAGCCGTCTTCTTTCTGATACAGCACTCCTTTCTCCAGACCTTCCTGAATCAAATCTTTTCCTAAAATATACGTGTTGCTTTCATACTGAACCTGATCGAAATCTACGCCCAATCTGTTGTATGTTTCGTTGAATCCTTTGTAAACCCAAGAGTTCATCTCGTTCCATAGGTTTCTTACTTTTTCGTCACCGTTTTCCCAGTCCAGAAGCATCTGTTGCGCTTCTTTCATGATTTCAGTTACCGGTTTACAGATCTCTTTCAGATTGGACTTTTCAGCTTCGAGCTTGCCTTCAGCTTCCAATACTTCTTTAAAAATACTCTGAAAAACTTTGGTCTGAGATTTAATGGTTTCCAGTTCTTTTTCGTCAGAAATATTTTCTTCCTTATTCTTTTTGGAAATGATTTCCTCAAGTTTTTTAGGAACAGCAGAAATCAAAGAATCATTATTTAAAGCTTCTTTGAACTTTTCTTCGAACTTTTCATGCAATGCAGAAAGTTCAGAAATATCTACTGTCTGAAGCAATTCTTTTTTCTTAGTTTCAAGAGTATTTATTTTTTCGTTTAATGCTTTAACTTCCTCTTTTTTAGGAGTGTCAAACTGATCAAATTTATTTATTCTGAAATCATTGAAGATCGTATTGGTCTGATTTTTCAATTCCTTATCAAACTCCACATAATATTTTCCGACGAAATGATCTCCTTTTGTATTGGTAGATTCCGGAGTTTCGTTCTTCCCGAATTTCTCCCAAGCCAGCATGGATTTACAGATATGAATTCCTCTGTCGTTGATGATCTGCGTTTTAATGACATCATATCCCGCTTCTTTCAAGATCTGAGCAACGGAAAAACCTAATAAGTTATTTCTTACGTGTCCTAAGTGAAGGGGCTTATTGGTATTTGGAGAAGAATATTCTACCATAACCGTCGCATTTTTCTTTTCTATAATGTCGAAACCATTATAAACAGATGTAAAATTGTCTACGAAAAACTGATTTCTGATTTTAATATTAAGGAAGCCTTTTACCACATTAAAACTTTCCAGTAAATCGGTCTTTTCTGTTAAAGCTTCTCCCAATTCTACGCCGATACTTTCCGGATTTTTCTTCAATTGCTTTACCAAAGGGAAAGTAACAATCGTAAAATCTCCTTCAAATTCTGTTTTATTTTCCTGAACTTCCAGAGTAATGTCTTTCAACTGAAACACATTTAAAATAACCTCCGAAAGTTTTTCTTCTATTATATTTTTAATATTCATTGTCTGTTATTTAAAAAACGAATGAGTCTTTTTCTGCTCTGCAAATATACGGAAATAAAAAAACCGCCCGAAGGCGGAATAAATATGAATGATTAACTATTTTGAGTATTAATTTACATCCCAAAATATTTTGGTCGTCTGCTCGTCTCCACCAATTGCTGTGGAAGCAGCTGCTACATTTGAACTGTTGATTGAGTATTCTTTGATTGGGTATAAAACTCTTACAGGCGGAGTCGGCGTATAAGTTCTGTTGTCTAATCTTCTGTTGAACGTCCACGCTTCAAATCCTCTGTTGTACATTGCAATCCAAGCTTCATCCCCGATAATTTTTTTCCAAGGATTACCTGTTGTTGACTGTACTGCATAATTGTGTGTGGCTAAATATGCTGCTTTATCTGTAGCGCTAACTTTCCAGTGATCCATAGATGCTCCGATTCCGGCATCAAAGTGAGTTGCTATTGAACCTACAGAATATCCTCTTGCTGCTGCTTCAGCCAATAAAAATTCTATTTCTACATAATCTGCTAGATACCCCAATCCGTTGGCAACAGATATTGACGGATTAATTAAAGATAAAGTCTGAGCCGCAGAAGGATTTAATCCAAAAGTTCCTCCTACATATTGTCCGGCATTTGGTCCGCTTAAAGCAGTTGTAAAATACTTGGAAATTCTCGGATCATTATTGGTTTTCAGATAGTTGACAATAAGGTTTGTTGCACAGAAATCTACCCTTCCGGAAAGTACAAGATCTTCATATAAAGGAGAGGTAAACAATCCTGTTGACTGGTACTGAATGATTGCGCTGTCTGTATTGGAAGAAAAAACTCCCGCACTGTAAGCTGATTCTACCGTACTTTTTGCAAGTGATGCATCTACATCTGCTAAATTCATTCCCAGTTTTAGCTTAAGAGAATTCATGAATTTTCTCCATTTAAACAAATCTCCTCCATACACCACATCATCAGATCCAAATCCTGCGGCACTGTTATCCAATGCGCTGATATCTGCATTGATTCTTTTAATAAGATCCTGATAAATTGTTTTTCCGTCATCATATTTTGGAGAAAGAAACTGCTCAATCTGTAGAGCCTGAGAATAAGGAACATTTCCGTAGCTGTCTACCAAAATCTGAAAGAAATAAACCTGCATCGCATCAATCATTGCCAATCTGTTTGCTTTCACTTTAGCATCCAGAGTTTCTGTGGCAATAATTTCTTTAGATTTATTAAGAGAATTCAAAGCGTAAAATAGCTGATTCCAATGCGCATCTGCAACATCTCTCCTTCTGAAAGAATATCTTGTTCCTTCTCTGTAGGTAACATCGGCAAGCTGTTGCGTTAAGTGTCTGAATATACTTCTGTTAACATTCAAAGTATTCATCTGGTTTAGTCCAGTAACTACGCCTGATGAGAAAAGATATCCACTTGGCGGATTATCGACGGGTGCTTTAGGATCGACGTTTAAGGATTCTATGTCTTCACAAGATGTTAACATCAACAAAGCGCTTCCTATAATTAAAAATATTTTTTTCATGAATTTTTTTTAAAATTTAGCTGTAAAATTAAATCCGAAAGTTCTTACGGTAGGCATTGCCCCTACTGAATAGCCTCTTGAAAGCAAACCTGCTCTTAATCCTGATTCCGGATCTGCGTAAGGTAAGTTCTTGTGAATAATCCAGAGGTTTCTTCCGATGATAGAGAACTTCATATCGTTGATAAATGTTCCGCTGTACCAGTCTTTTGGTAAATTGAAGGTTAAAGAAGCTTCTCTTAATTTGATGAAAGAAGCATCATAGATGAATGCTTTTGCCGGCATTACAGAAATTCCTCCCATCAATTCTCCTGTATCTGCTAAAGGAATCGGAGTTGTATTAGGAGTTCCGTCAGGATTTACCCCTGCTAAAATAACATTGTTTCTGTCCGGAAAAGCGGTTTCCGGATAAATTCCCGTTCCTAAACCATAATAAAGGTCGGTTGAGAAAATATCTCCCCCTTTCTGTCCATCGATCAGGAAGCTTAAACTTACTCCTTTATAACTGATTGTATTTCTTATACCACCAATCCAATCCGGATTAATATTTCCAATAACCTGATCTTCAGCTCTAGCATATACTCCGTCTTCTACAACCGGCTGACCATTCAGGTATACATAATCTGTTCCTTTAATAATTCCGAAAGGCTGTCCTACAAATGCATTATAAGAAACTTCTCCCTGCACACTTTGCAGCAATAAATTATCTAATCCTTCGGTTAACTTAAGTACACTGCTTTTGTTTTTAGACCAGTTCAGATTTATATCCCAAGAGAAATTTTTCGATTTAAAAGGTGTTAAGTTTAAAGATACTTCGATCCCTTTATTTTGGATTTCTCCTGCATTCAACCATTGAGAAGCATACCCTGTCGAGTTGGAAACATCTGCTCTAACAATCTGGTTAATTGTTCGGGTGTCGTAATAAGCCACGTCAAAACCTATTCTGTTTTTAAGGAAGCTTCCTTCTAAACCAAATTCATATTCATTTGAGGATTCAGGCTTTAGATTAGGGTTATTTTTCACAGTATTTGCACTTACCATAGGAATTTTACCGAAAATGCCTAAGATGGTATATTGGTCGAACAATCTGTAATTGTCTGTAGACTTACCTACTTTAGCATAATTTCCTCTAAGCTTTAAGAATGAAAGCCAATCCTGATTAATAAGATTTGAAAGTATTACTGATGCAGATACCGATGGATAGCCATACACATTACTGTTCTGAGCAAGGTTGGAAGATTTATCAACACGATAAGAACCTTCTACAAAATAAGTGTCTTTATAACCTAATGACGCCTGTGCATAAGCTCCCATTGTTACATTTTTAGCCAGATCTTCCTGTGCAGGTAACGGAGCTTCTGCTGTGTTGTTAAGTGCCCAAACGTTTGGTAAAATTAATCCTCCTTCTGTAGAGTTTCTAACCGCTTCAATGTAGTTTCTTCTGTAACTAGTCCCTAATAACCCTGTTACACTTAAATCATCAAACTTTTTATTATAAGCACCATACACATCAAAGTTAATCTCTGAAGAACGGATATTTTCAAGTTCATATCCCGAAGAAACAGATTTGCCAGACAATCCGAAGGATTCAGGCATACTTCCTAATTGCTTTCTTGTTTCATTTTTCTGATCATAGGTATCTGATGACATTCTTCCTGTAATGGTTAAATCAGGAGTCACTTTATAATTCAGCATCAAATATCCAAAGAATCTGTTTCTTTTATCTGTCTGATAATTCTGGTATCTGTCAAAATATGGGTTATTCCAGTACTTTGGACTTCCGTCATCAGCACTTACTCTGTTCCAGGTAATATTCTGTCCTCCTGAGTTAGAATAAGCGTCTCTTAGAGAGTAAATGTCTACGTTATTCTGCCACCATTGTCTGAATCCTGTGATAATATTATCTCCGTATCCTGTTGAGTTTCTTCCTTTGGTATCCTGTAATGTAAGGGAAGCATAGGTAGTAACATCAAATTTATCATTGAATTTATGGTTGAACTTTGCAGAGATAGTATTTTTTTTCTGCTCGGAATTCGGAAGTACACCATTTGAAAGGAAGTTTGTATAATTCACCAAGATATTTGAATCATTATTACCAGATTCTAAACTTACTGTATTTACGTAATTGGTAGCGGTTTCAAAAAAATCTGCGGGAGTATGTTTTGCAGCCTGCCAAGCATACGCTTTTCCAAAATTAGGAGAATTAGGATCATAGGAATCCCACTGGTAAACCATCAAATTAGGATTAAATGCGTTCCCTAAAGAAGCGTCATCATAAAAAGGAGCATATAAATTACCAGCTGCGTCTTCATCAAAATACTGACCATAACCGGCTCCATATTTATCCTGATATTTTGCAAAAGTATTTCTATCAATAGCGCCCACTTGGATTTCAGAAGAAAGTGTAATTCCTACTCTTCCGTTTCTTGATCGCCCTTTTTTAGTTGTAATTAAGATAACTCCATTTCCTGCACGCTCACCATAAAGTGCCGAAGCTGCAGCACCTTTCAAAACGTTAACACTTTCGATATCTGCCTGATTGATGTCGGAAAGGTTATTACCATAGTCATACCTCTCGCTAAAGTTATTTCTGTTGTCAATAGGAACCCCATCAATAACGATCAATGCCTGATTATTAGAGACAATTGATTTATTTCCTCTGATTACAATATTGGCAGAACCTCCAAAGTTGGTTGTTGTTGAAACATTCAGACCTGCTGCTTTACCAACTAGCTGATTGGCAATATTACCTGTATTGACACCGTCGGTAATCGCATCAGCTTTGATTTGCTGAGTAGAATAACCTAATGATTTTTTGTCTCTTTTAATACCGAGTGCAGTTACGACCACACCTTCAATTTCTTGTGTTCTTACGGTATCATTCTTCTTTTGCTGAGCATTTGACACAGCTAGAGATGAGGATAATACCAGTATTAGTATTCCTGCTGTTAATTTCTTCATATCAAATTATATTTGCTAATCACAAATATGTGAAATTTTATATTCAGTACAAAATAAAATTAGCTAAATTTAACATTCAGTCAAATAATCTCATTAATAAATCAAAATAATTTAATAAAAAAAAGTTAAAACCAATAAAATTAACAAATATCATTAACAATAATTACATCAAATTTTATTATTTATTAAAAAAAGAAGTGATATTAAGTAAACTAAAAAACTTTATGAACAAATATCTTTAATAACTGATAATGAATTATTTAGAATATTAATTAAAAAAAATATCTATTAAAATAAAAAATAAATATAATGCGTGACATATATTTATTTTTCAGAAAAAATAAATTTTAACACTTGGAAATAAAAAAACCGCCCGAAGGCGGTTTTGTATTATAATCTTACCAAAAGATTAGTTTTGATTCCAGAATGGAGTTTTTGAATTTTTAGTAAATGCTTCCGCGCTAGTAATGTTTGGAACATTTGCTGAATTTCCTACATATTCAGAAACAGGATAAATTAATCTGTAAGGTTTATTCGGCATAGAAGCACTGGTAGCCAATGGTGTGATTGGGAAACCTGTTCTATTATACTCAATAAACATTTCTGTAGGATTAACGTTAGTTAAAGCTATCCATTTTTGTGTCATAATGGCTTCAAGTTTTTGAGCATCAGTACCAGTCCAACCAAGTCCTGGTCTTGTATTGGCATTATTAATATATGAAGTCATATTAGTAGCAGTAAGACCTAGCCATACAGCTGAAGCATTAATTCCTGCATTGAATGCTGTTTGAGCACCAGAAAATAACGAAGGATATCTAAGTGCTGCTTCCGCTTGTAAAAATTTACTCTCAGCTAAAGACATTATAACTCCGCCTCTATTACCAGAAGTAAGCGACAATGCAGCTGCACCTGAAAAGTTACCACTCGCTAATCTAGACACTGTTGTAAGATCTGAAGGAGCTCCAGGCTGTCCAGGTGTTGCACCTTGTCTTACCCCTTTCAAAGATCCCGCTGGTAAACCTGTATAAGCAACGGTAGTAAATAATCTAGATCTTCTTGGATCTGGAAGAGCATTGAATTTCTGATAATAAGACTCAGAAAATGAATTTGGATTACCGTTTAAAGATACAGCCATATGCTCAGAAACTGTAATTAAGCTATAATTTTGAGGAGCACTTGCCGCTGAATTTATTCTCCAAGTTAAGAAAAATGGATTCATATTATCATCTGAAGAAGGTGAATAACCTGGATTCTCCAATACATCAACTGATATAAAACTTTGTCCTGAATTAATTGCAGAACTCAAGGCTGCTAACTTTTGATCTCTAAATGTTGCCATTGTGCCTGTTACTTTACTCATTCTTAGCAACATTCTTAATTTAACACTATTAGCAAATGAATTCCAATTGGTCATATTACCTTGAAAAACAATATCATCAGAAGTAGGCACCAAAGCTGCAGGGTTTCCTGCTTGTATTAATGTTGTAGCTTCTTCTAAATTTTTATATAAACTTTGATAAACTGTCTCGTCATTATCATATTTGGGAGTAAGATTATCTTGTCCTTTGAAAGCTTCTGAATATGGTATATCTCCGTATAAATCTACTATTGTTTGTAAATAATAAGCTTTCATAATTTTTGCCATAGCTACATAGTTATCATATTTATGATCAGCATTAGCAATGTTTTCTATATATACAAAGTTATTAACATTTAGATAAATTCCATTCCAAATACCATTGTAAAAAGAGTTATCAACAGCACTCAGTGTATATTCTTTCGCAAATGGACTACCAAAAACATAAGAATTACCTGCCCAGCTATTCATCATCACATTACCGAATTGCATCATAGTGTTTGCTTGTGTTCTGTAAATCTGTGAAACAGCTCCTGGAAATACTAACTGAGGAGAAAGTGCATCTTCGTGAATTTGGTTAGGGTTTTCGTTTACATCTAAGTAATCATTACAAGATGTGGTCATTGCACCTATTAACAATAAGGATACAATTATCTTAAATTTTTTCATTTTCAATTTTTTTTAAAAAGTTACATTAATGTTGAAACCAAAGTTTCTCGCAGTCGGATATTGTCCTGTAAGTGCTACACCAGCAGCATTTCCTGTAGTACTTGAAGTTTCTGGATCTGCATAGTTTCTATTATCTTTTGCATATATAACAAAAGGATTTCTTGCGTAAACACCCAATGTCATACTGTTAATAAATGTATTACTTAGCACTGAAGAAGGAATTTTATAGCTAAGTGCAATTTCTCTTACTTTCAATGCTGTTCCATCTACTACAAATTCCTCACCTGTTGAAAGATATGCACCTGTAAAATAGTTAGTAACTCCAGTATAATTATTAAGACCTAAAACAGGTGTAGTATTAGGTGTATAAATAGGGTTTGCAGCAGTACCAGTGTTTTGAACAGAACCTGGAACTATATATCCTTGCGATCTGTCAAATTCTGCCGTTTTCTCTAATCCACCAGTAAAGCCTAATAATCTTTTTGTAATTGAAACAAAACTATTACCAGTTCTGTAATCAGCTACACCAGATAATGTAAAGCCTTTATACCGAATTGAGGTAGTCATTCCAATAATATAATCAGGATTTACTTTTCCTAATACTTCAAAAGTAGAAGTTGTCAAAGGTACTCCATTTGCACCAACAATTATATTTCCATTTGGATCTCTTTGATATTTTGTACCTTTAATCATTTGGCTTTCTTGTCCTTTTATAGCAAAAATACCTACAGCTGGGGATGAATAACTTAGCAAGTTAACCTCATCAATTCCTTCTCCCAAATCAGTAACTTTTGTTTTATAAGTGGTAAATGACCCTCCCAATCTCCATTCGAAATCAGAAGTTTTAATAGGAATCAAACCTAAATCAACATCAAACCCTCTATTAGTCATATCTCCAACATTATCTTGCAATCTTGCGATACCAGACGCATTAGAAACATTTCCGAATGTGATCAGATCAGCTGTTTTAGTATGATAAGCTGAAGCCTCAATAGTGATCCTGTCTTTAAATAAACCTAAATTTAATCCTGCTTCAAAAGTTTCAGGATATTCAGGTTTTACATCTCTTGACGTTTTCGACGTTGCAAATATATATGAAGATAAGGAGTTAAATGGGTAACCTGTAGGGAAAACTCCTATTTGATCAATTGCGTAAGGAGCAACATTTGATGTATTTCCTGTTCTTGTATAAGCTCCTGTCAATTTAGCATAGTTAAGTATATCATTTTTAATTGATGGGAATGCTTTGGTAGCAATGAATGATAGCCCAGCTGAATAATAAGAATATCCTCTGTTATTATCTGGAATTTTATAATCTGAAGTTACAGAACTTTTTTCATATCTGTAAGTTGCATTTAAAAATAAATAATCTTTGAATGATAAATCCACGTTAGCGAAAACAGCAAAAGATCTATTTCTAATGAATCCGTTCGATAAATTATAAAATTTCTCAGGAGTTAAAACATTATTAATGTTATAGAATCCAGGAGTCTGAAGATCATATCCTCCAACCTGATTATATGTATTATAGTTATCCTGAATATTATTTCCTAAATTAGCCTTTAAACCAAAATCACTTGATAACTCATAATTGAAGTTCAACATTAAGTCTCCGTAATAATTTCTTGTTCTGCTAGTACTTTGGAAAAAATTTGATCTTATATCCGTTTGACCAAAATCATGTAATCCTAAACCGTCTATACCTGTGCCAGTATTATCATAAATAGTTTCAAAAGCAAATCCATTATTATAACTTGTACCAGTAGAAGCTGAAGTATTAAGGTTACCATTATATGATAAACTAATATGATCTGTAAATGCATATTCAACACCAATGATAGCATTCAAATAAGTAGATTGTCTGTTATCCCTAACATTCGCTATAGTCCAATATGGATTCTGTGCATATGCTGTCCAATGTCCTTCAAGCCCCCTATCCCTAAAATCTCTTACATTAACAGTATTAGGTGTTTGAATTAAATCATCGTATAAATTAGAATCAGTCTGTGTTGTTCTTTGATCAATTAAGTTAAAATTCCCATCAATTCGTAATTTCCCAAACTTCTTTCCGCCCTTAAAAAGGATTGAATTTCTTTTAAGTTTATCGCCTTCAACCATGAAATCATTTTCAGTTCTGTTGATGGATAAGAACGCATAAGAATCAGGACCTCCAACATTCATTGAAACACCATTCTGCATAATAACCCCATTCTTAAAAAACTTTCCTATGTTATCTTTATTATATTGATAAGGAGTCATTACAAAAGTACCATCTGCATTTGGCAGTCCGGAAGCAACCATTTGTCCACCTAAAGAGGAAGAAAATGCAGGTCCCCAAGAGGTATTTTCCCACGGAACATAATTTGTTCCTCCATAATCTTGACTTCCGTATGTTGCATCTTGAATTCCATTACCATATCTATTTTGTGTAATAGGTAATTTATATACAGAAGAAATATCTACAGAAGATGTTATATTAAACTGAATTTTCTCAGATTTTGCCCCACGCTTAGTGGTAACAATTATCACCCCATTTGAACCTTTTTCACCATACAAAGCAGATCCTGCTGGACCTTTTATAACGTTTACATTTTCAATTATTTCCGGAGGCAACTGCTGGAATACTGCTGAACTTGATATTACGTTATCAATTACAATTAAAGCTTGATTATTACCAGTTATAGATCTTGGACCTCTTAAAACTATTCTAGTTGAAGAGTCTACTGAATTATTTGTTGTATTAATCTGTAAACCACCAACTTTACCAATTAGAGCTTGAGCAGCATTAGGGTTAGCTGCTTGATTAAGTTCCGCAGAACCAACAACTTTATTACTAGCAGTAAATTCATCTGCTCTCTTTTTAATACCCAATGCGCCAGTAACAACTACTTCTTCAATTTTCTGTGTTCTTAGAGTATCACCATTTTGCGCTTTTACCATAGCAAAAGAAGATGATAAAACTACAAGTAGAACACTTGCTGTTAATTTCTTCATATTTAAATTGATTATTTTTTATTATTTGCAAATATGTAAAACTTTCTTAAAGTAACCAAATATTTTGTTAAAAATCTTTAATATTGCATGATTTTACTTGGGTGAAATAGCGAAAATTATGGATTTAATAAAAAAATGGTCGGTTTTTTATGTTGAAGCAGGGTGTGATGAAGTAGGTCGTGGCTGTTTATCCGGACCTGTAGTAGCTGCCGCAGTGATTTTGGATGAAAATTTTAACCAAAATTTGGTTAACGATTCCAAAAAGTTAAATTTTAAGACAAGAATGGATCTTGACAGCTACATCAAAGATAATGTTAAAGATTACGCAGTTGCAGAACTTTCTCCTGCTTTTATAGACCAGCACAATATACTGAATGCAAGTATCCATGCTATGCATCAGGCTTTAGATAAATTAACAATGAGACCGGAACTGATTTTAGTCGATGGGAATAGATTTCATCCTTATAATTTTATTCCTCATGAATGTATTATCAAAGGAGATTCTAAAGTATTGTCTATTGCTGCGGCTTCTATTTTAGCAAAAAATTACAGAGACAAATTAATGATCGAACTTCATGAAGAGCATCCCGAATATGGCTGGAACACAAATTTTGGCTATGCCACTAAAAAACATCAGGAAGCTCTGATAAAATTCGGACCGACTAAATATCACAGACAGTCTTTCAGGTTGAAATATGACTAAAATTGAATATTTGAAGTAAAAAAGAGAGGCAAAATTAAATTTACCTCTCTTTTTTTCGTATTATAGAAAATTTTATTTTTTCTTTCTCTGCTGCTGTTGCACGTTTTGCTGCTCCTGAGCTTTCTCCATCATTTCTCTCATTCTCTTCTGGAACTTCCCTTCCGTTTTAGGCTTTTCCTTATTCGCCTGAATCTGCGCATGTATCTTTTTCTCATCCAGAATTACATATTTAATAACAAGGATTATTAAAATGTTAATTGCATTCGATACGAAATAATACCAGGAAAGACCGGATGCTGAAGTATTCAGGAAGAATAAGAAGGTAACCGGGAAGATGTACATTAGGACCTTCATATTTGGCATACCTTCCTGTTGTGGCTGCTGCATATTTCCTGAAGTCATTACGGTGTAAATTAAGATCACCACGGTACAAGCCAAAGCGAAAACACTTAAATGGTCTCCAAGGAAAGGAACTTTAAAAGGCAATTTTATCAAATCATCATAAGCCGTTAAATCTTTTGCAAACCAGAATCCTTTACCTCTAAGATCAATAAAGTTCGGGAAGAAACGGAATAACGCATAGAAAATAGGAATTTGCACCAACGCCGGCAAACATCCGGCCATCTGATTAACTCCCGCTTTTCGATAAACCTCCATCGTAGCCTGCTGCTTTTTCATCGGATCTGCATCCTTGAATTTAGCATTTACCTCATCAATTTCCGGACGGATTACTCTCATCATCGCGCTTAATTTGTGCTGTTTGTACATAATTGGCGATAAGATTAACTTCACAATAATTGTCATTAAGAAAATTACCCAACCTGCAGATAATCCCCAACCAGCAATTATACTGTAAAGCCACATAAAGAAATAACGGTTCATCCATCCGATGAAAGACCATCCTAGAGGAAGAATTTCATCAAAGTTTTTATCATATGTTTTTAATAATGGTAAATCCAAAGGCATAAAGTACCAAGTGAAATCCTGATTCAGTTCGCTTCCGGTCATCTGAACAAAACCTTCATAGTTTAGTTTTTTCAGATACTCTCCTTCTTCAATGGCTTCCTGATTTCCTTTACTTTGGGTAAAACCTGTTTTAGATTCAATTACAGAAGCGAAGAACTGCTGTTTAACTCCAATCCAGTTAAGCGTTTCTTTGTCTTCATCCATCGTTGTTCTTCCATCGTACTCATAATCTTTATAATTATTGAAAGCATATGAGAATTCTGAGTGAGACTGTTCCTGCGCTCTACCCTTTTCAAGGTTTCTTACGCTGTAATCCCAAATGAAGTCTGCCTTATTGTCGGAAGTAATTTTAGCAAGTCCCTGAGTTCTTACTTTAAAATCTAAAGCATACTGATCTTTCAGTTCTGCTTTTGGATTATTGTTTAATGAATATACAAACTGAATGGTTGCACCATTATAATTTGCTGTTAGCGTAGCAACATTTCCATTGACAACAGGAGCAAAAACTAAATCTTTAGTATTGATAATTTTTCCCGTTTTATCTTTAAACTGAAAACCATAGTTGGAGTTATTTTTCGTGATCAGGTAAAGCGGAAGATCTGCATTATCTGTTTTATGATCGTATGCTTTGTATTTTGCAAGTTCCACTTTAGAAACCTGCCCTCCTAAACTGTTGAATTCAATTTTCAATTCATTATTCGCCAGAGTTGCCGTCTGAATTGAACCGGGAGTTACATTTGGATTGATATTGGTTGCCTGAGTCTGTTTTACGGCATTTTTAGCCTGTTCAGTTTTCTGCTGCTGAGCTTTTACTGCATCTTCCTTTGATTGCTTGTTTTGGAAATAAAACATGAAACCGAAAAGAACTAAGCATAAAACCGCAAAACTAATAATCTGACTTTTATCGAGTCCGTTGTTCTGTTGCATTTTATTTTAATTAAAATTTTACCTATTAAATAATATATAGTAAACGCTATACATTTTCGAGTCGACAAAAATACTGTTTTTTTATCAAAACTCTATTCTTTAATGCATTACTATATAATAAACTCAGGCTGAGAATAATCAGTCTGAGTTTATTTATGACGTTTGTAATTTTTAAATTACTTTATTTTGAAGTACAGGCTTTAATAAAAGCTCTGAATAAAGGATGCGGTGTTGCAACCGTACTTTTGTATTCCGGGTGATACTGAACTCCTACATAAAAAGGATGATCCGGCATTTCCAACGCTTCCACCAATCCGGTTTCAGGGTTTGTTCCTGTAGCTAAAAAACCGTTTTTCTCAAATTCTCCAATATAATCACTGTTGAATTCATATCTGTGACGGTGTCTTTCCGTAATATTTTTTGCTCCGTAGATTTCGTTTAATTTAGAACCGTTTTTCAAAGAACATTTCCATGCTCCAAGACGCATTGTTCCTCCTTTATCTACTACATTTTTCTGTTCTTCCATTAAAGAAATTACAGGATGCTCCGTAGAAGTATCGAATTCCATAGAGTTCGCTTTAGTGTACCCTAAAACATTTCTTGCAAATTCAATCGTCATAATCTGCATTCCTAAACAAATTCCCAACATCGGAATTTTATTTTCTCTTGCATATTGAGCTGTAAGAACTTTTCCTTCAATTCCTCTGTCGCCAAAACCCGGTGCAACCAAAATTCCACTAACTCCGGATAAAGTTTCTTTAATATTTTCAGAGGTTAAATCTCCACTATAAACCCATCTCACCTTCACTTCCGTTTCAAGATCTGCTCCGGCATGTTTGAAAGCCTCAGCAATGGAAATATATGAATCCTGAAGAGAAACGTATTTTCCAACCAACGCAATTTCAACAGATTTTTTAGGATTCTGGAATTTTTTAAGGAATGACTTCCAGTCTTTAAGATCCGCTTCTTTATCACTTTTCAGATCTAATTCTTTAAGAACCACATCATCAAAGTTTTGTTTCTGAAGATACATCGGAACTTCATAGATCGTTTCAAGATCTTTACATTCGATCACGTTATCCAAAGGAACGTTACAGAACTGAGCCAGTTTTGCTCTCTGATCTTTCGGAATCTTATGTTCTGTACGGCAAACCAAAACATCCGCCATAATTCCGCTCTCCATTAACTGACGAACAGAATGTTGAGAAGGTTTTGTTTTTAATTCTCCGCTGGAAGCCAGATAAGGCAACAAAGTAAGGTGAATTACCATAGAATTTTTCTCACCCAGTTCCCATTTCAACTGACGAACTGTTTCAATGTAAGGCAAAGATTCTATATCTCCCACGGTTCCGCCGATTTCTGTAATGATAATATCGTAGTTCTGTTTGGATAAAATTTTAATTCTGCGTTTGATTTCGTTCGTAATATGAGGAATTACCTGAACTGTTTTTCCAAGGAAATCTCCTTTTCTTTCCTTTTCGATCACCGTCTGGTAAATTTTCCCTGTCGTAACGTTGTTGTTTTGGGAAGTCGGCGCATCAAGATAACGCTCATAGTGACCTAAATCCAGATCCGTCTCCGCGCCATCTTCGGTTACGTAGCATTCTCCGTGTTCATAAGGATTCAAAGTTCCCGGATCAATATTAATATAAGGATCAAGCTTTTGAATAGTTACGTTGAAGCCACGCGATTTTAGTAGAAGTCCAAGAGAAGCTGAAACGATTCCCTTTCCCAAAGATGAAGTTACACCTCCTGTCACAAAGATGTACTTTGTATTCTTTTTACTCATTAGATTAGGTTTGTGCAAAGTTAGGGGAAAAAGAAATACAAAGCAATTTCATTTTAGAATTTTAAATTTTGTTTTGGATAATCGCAAAGCCACAAAGGTTTATTATTACATGCGTACCATGTACAAGGCGCAAGGATTTTATCTTTGATAAAATTTAACAGTCAATATTTTTCATTAGTCTTAATTGAAAATCTTTGATTTTCTTGCGCCATAAAAACAATTTAGTTTATAAAGTCTTGCGTCTTTGCGATTATCCAATAAAAAAGGTTTCCAAAACTGAAAACCTTCTATTAATATTTATAATTGTACAAATTATATTTTTACCATTTCAAAATACAGATTAACATCTACTTCTTTAGCAACTCCAGTTCCAGTAGGATCATATTTAATATCGTAATCCAAACGGTTTATGGTAAAACTTGTCTGGAAACCCATCACTTCTTTTCCCTGTTGATTTTTCGCTATTCCACCGAAAGTTACCGGAACAGAGATATCTCTGGTTACGTCTTTTATGGTTAATTTCCCTTTTAGAGTGTAGGTATTATTTTTATCCTTTTTCATAGACGTCGTTACAAAACTCATCGTCGGATATTTTTCTGCACTGAAAAAGTCTTCGCTTTTCAAATGCTTATCTCTCATTTCAACCCCTGTATTAATGGTGTTTACCTCAACTGTAAAATTCAGGTCTGCATTTTCTAAAGTATTGCCTTTTGTGGAAGCCTTCCCGTCAAACTTATCAAATCTTCCCTGCACAAAGCTGATTCCCATATGTTTGATGTTGAAATTAACAGAAGAATGCATCGGATCTACCGCCCAGTCTGTCTGCGCAAAACTGAAAACACTTAGTAATGTAAATACAAAGGTTAAAAGTAATTTTTTCATTGTATAATATTTTGAATTAATTGTTGTACAAAGGTAAGTTACTTATAACAACGAACTATTGATCTATGTTATTTTTTGATTTTGCTAAATTTATTTTTGAATATAATCTATCTATTAAAAACATCATCAGTAAAACAAAAAAAGAATTCAGATACATCATGATCATCAAAAGATTTTCATTACTCGAATTGGTAAAATAGGCAAAAGGATTATTCCCTGAAATGATTAAAAATAACAAATAAATAGCTTCAAATAAAATAGCGATCCTAAAAATTGAATGATAACTTTTTCTAAAAATAATCACAGTCAGCAAACCGATTGCAGTAATTACAGAACAAAAGATCAAAATAAAATAAGAATACATTCCAAAGTCTCCACCGGGCAAACTTAGAAATCTCACCGTCCATTCTGTAAACTGAGCATGCAAAAGTGACATTACCACAAAAACCAGCAAACTCAAAAAAATATTTTTCATAGCCGAAAATTAATTAAAATTCGAAAGAAAAATTCAAAAAAAATTTTGAACTTCGCAGTATGGCAAAACTCAAAACAGCATATTTCTGTCAGAACTGCGGAACCCAGTATTCCCAATGGATGGGACAATGCAAAAACTGCGGACAATGGAATACCTTGGTGGAAGAAGTGGTGGAAAAAACTACTTCACACAAGACTCCGCCTTTTTCAAAAACAAAACAGCACGTCATCAATATCGTAGAAGTTGAAACCAATGAAGAACCGAGAATAAAAACACCTTCCGAAGAGCTCAACCGGGTTTTGGGAGGCGGAATTGTTTTAGGATCTGTTACGCTGATCGGTGGAGAACCAGGAATCGGTAAGTCTACCCTGCTCCTTCAATTGGCTTTGAAAATGAAAAAAAAGGTCTTCTATGTTTCGGGGGAAGAAAGTGCTTCTCAAATTAAAATGAGAGCCGACCGTCTGACTGACATCCAAAATCCAAACTGTTTTTTATTCACAGAAACTAATCTGGAAAAAATTCTTCATGAAGCTAAAAAACTGGAGCCCGACTTTGTGATTATCGATTCCATTCAGACATTGCAGTCACAACTGATTGAAAGTTCGCCGGGAACGGTTTCCCAGATCCGCGAATGCTCCAATGAGATTATTAAATACGCCAAAGAAAACAATGTTCCTGTATTTTTGGTCGGTCACATCACGAAAGACGGACAAATTGCAGGACCGAAAGTTCTGGAACACATGGTGGATGTGGTTTTGAATTTCGACGGCGACAGAAATCATCTTTTCAGATTATTGAGAGCCAACAAAAACCGTTTCGGATCCACTTCCGAGATCGGGATTTATGAAATGATTTCTCAGGGTTTAAAGGAAATTAAAAATCCATCGGAAATTTTAATCACCAAAAAATTCGAAGAACTTTCCGGAAATTCTGTAGCCGTGACTCTGGAAGGAAACCGTCCGATGCTGTTGGAAATTCAGGCTTTGGTAAGTACCGCAGTTTACGGAACACCGCAGAGAAGTTCCACCGGTTTTGATGCCAAAAGACTGAATATGCTTCTTGCAGTTCTGGAAAAAAGAGCAGGTTTTCAGTTAGGAGCAAAAGACGTTTTCTTAAATATTACCGGCGGAATAAAAACCGATGATCCGGCTTTAGATTTAGCGGTTGTCGCTTCCATTCTTTCATCCAATGAAGATATTGCCATTTCCGAACATTATTGTTTTGCGGGAGAAATTGGTTTAAGTGGCGAAATCCGTCCGATTGCACAGGCGGAACAGAGAATTACCGAAGCGGAGAAATTGGGCTACGAAAAGATTTTCATTTCTAATCTGAACAAATTACCGAAGAAAAAATTCGGGATTAAAATAGAAGAGGTAAGCAAAATTGAGGATTTTCATGAAAGATTATTTTAATTAAAAACACAAAATATTAAATGATGAAAACCAACATTCTCAATTACTATAATCATCTTGCAAAAACCTATGACGAAAACCGTTTCGGGAATTCCTACGGAAAATACATCGATGATCAGGAAAGAGCATTTTTAAATTCCTTTTTTAGAAATAAAAGTTATTCAAAAGTTCTGGATTTAGGTTGCGGAACAGGAAGATTGCTGAATTTTGCCACTCACGGCGCAGATTTCAGTGAAGAAATGCTGAATATTGCCCGAAAAAAATATCCTGAAAAAATATTAGCCAAAGGAGAAATCTCAAAAATTCCTTTTGCAGATGAATTTGACTGTATTTTCTGTTTCCACGTCATTATGCATCAAAACAGAAAGGAAACAGAAGCTTTTTTAGATGAATGCTTTTCGAAATTAAACAAAAACGGAACTTTAATTTTCGATTATCCCACGAAAAACAGACGAAAAGTTGTTTCTCCACAGGAAGATTGGCACGCAGGAAACAGTTTTACACCCAAAGAAATTTCTGAATTATCCGGAAAACGATGGAAAATTAAAAATTCAACCGGAATTTTACTGTTCCCGATTCATAGAATTCCTAAAAGCCTAAGAAAATATTTTCTTCCGCTGGATATTTTGCTGTGTAAAACATTCCTGAAAAACTGGGCTTCTTATCACATTGTTGTTTTAGAAAAGATATGAGACAGCAATTACGAAAACTCCTTCCACATGGTTTTAAACTACAATTGAAATTATTGAGAAGGTATATTAACGAAAGCAAAACCCAATATTCTTATCCGAAATATTACAGCTCAGAAAATATTGGAGAATATAAAACTGAGCTCCGGCAAATCATCAGGAAAGGAGAATTTTATGAGAACAAACTTCATAATCTGAAAATTGTCGGAGAAAAAATCAACCATCTGATTATTTATCCCAACGAAGTTTTTTCTTTCTGGAAACTGATCGGAAAACCGAATGAGAAAAATAATTTTAAAGAAGGAAGAAATTTAATTAAAAACAATATTTCGAGTGATTTTGGAGGCGGAATTTGTCAGTTTTCTTCAATTTTATACTTTTTAGCATTACAGTCAGGTTTAAAAATCCTTGAAAGATTTCCTCATTCCATAGACATTTATAAGGATCATGAACGTTTTACGCCTTTAGGTTCAGATTGTACCGTGGTTTACGGCTACAAAGATTTACAGTTTCAGAATACGCTTTCGTTTCCGGTTCAGTTGCAATGTTTTGTGAATGATGAAGAACTTTATGTCTGTTTTCTTTCACCGGAAGAAATCGTTTTGAATACAATCAATTTCAATTATTCTGAAACAGAAAACGGAGTGTGGGTTGAAACTTTACAGAACGGTAAAGTTTTGCTTAAAAATTTCTATATTCGTTTATGAATTATTTGGCGCATTCCTTTCTTACTTTTACAGACGGACAGATTGTCGGTCAGTTTTTGGAAGATTTCATTAAAAACAGAGACCGCTATTCTTTTCCGAAAGATATTCAGGACGGGATCACTTTACACCGCGCTATCGATACTTTTACAGATGGTCATCCCGCCATTCATGAAGCCAAAAAAGTCTTTGCCCCATTGGTGAGATTATACGCAGGAGCTTTTGTGGATGTTGCGATGGATTATTTTGTAGCGAATGATTTAAGTCTGAACTCTTTGGAAGGCTGGAAAAATCATTCTCAAAAAGTTTACCGTGTTTTGAATGAAAATTATAAATTTCTCCCCGAAAACTTCAGAATCATGCTTGAAAAAATGGAAGAAGGCGACTGGCTCTACAATTACCGTTTCGAGAAAAACATCGGTTACAGTATGAGAAACGTTCTGAACAAAGCAAAATATTTAAACATTGATATTCCCGTTCATGAAGCTTTTTTAAAAAATAAAGATTTTCTTCAGGAATGTTATGATGATTTTTTTCCTGATTTATTGGAACACGCCAAAGGAATAAATGCACTTTTACAGCTCGAAAATTAATTTTTAAAACTGCTGAAACAAATAACGGTTCGGATAAGTTAATTTTTCGCTTTTCCGGTTTCCGTTAACGATGATGTGGACGATATTGATCTGATCGTCAAATAGATTGTATAAAAAACTTACCGCTGCTTCTACTTTTTTCGGGTTGTCGATTTTTTCAGATTCAAGGTAAATATTTACCGATTCATGATCTTCTTCGTAGCCTACATAATTAACGTTCAGAAATTTATTATTGCCTTTTAGCTTAAAATATTCCGCGGAATAATTTTTAAGAAACTCGTTGAGCTGTGCTTTGAATTTCGCATCGTTGAAATGAAGTGATTTGCTGTATTTATTATTCAGTCCGTTTTCCAGATCATCCAGAAAAAAACGTCCTGTAATTTCAAACGTTTTGGATTTCTGATTGTAATTAATTTCTACAGAACCTACATGATAAGGATGTTTTGCCTTTGTAAAAGAGAAAAATATAATTAAGACGGAAAAGAAGAAAAACAGTTTTTTCATTGTAATAAATCAAGGATTTTTTGTGGGTCTTGTCGCATATCGAAGAACAGAAGAACTTTAATTTTAGTCTCGCTTTCTTTTCGGAAGAACATTCTTACGTGTTTTTTGCCGATTAAAACACTTTTCGTCTTGTGAAAGGAACTTTGAAACTGAGAATATTTTCCATTTTCAAGATCATTTGTTATTCTTTTCACATCTTCTAAGAAAATAACAACTTCACGATTGGTCCAGACTCTCTTAAGAAATTCGATATTTTCGGCTAAAGTTTTTTTTGCTATTTCTGAGAATTCAATCTGCATATTTCTTCATCAATAAACTTAAAGAAATCCTTTTTCGAGATCATGTCTTCATCTTTCAGAGATTCCCCATATGTTTCAATCTCTTCAAAAATATGAGAAGGCAGACCTTCAACCGTTTCATAATTATTTTCTACAATTCTTACTCCTTTCAGTCTTTCTAAAAGCTGCTTAACGAAAAAATAATCTTCTTTATTATCTATTTCTATGGTAAGGTTCATTGTATTGATTTTACACAAAGTTAAAATAAATTATTATTGTAACAATTCAAGGATTTTTTGTGGATTTTGCTACATATCGAAGAACTACTTTCGAGAATATAATTCGCACCTTTTTTTTCTTGCATATGAAAAAAACTCCTCTTCGGAAACCATGTCTTTATCTTCCAGACGATCTGCGTAATCTGCAAGTTTATCAATAAACCATTTCGGTGTTCCGTCTTCATAAAATTCTTCCTCTTCTTTTACAGAAACAGATTTTACACCTTTTATTTTCTCTAAAAGTTGTTTGATAAAGACAAAATCTTCAGCATTTTCTAATTCTATATTAACAAGCATACCATTGAATTTTATAACAAAGTTAAAATAAATTTTGTATCATCGCGTTTCAAAAATAATATTGGAAAAATGCAGGATTTTTTATTCTATCTGAATCTCGGCTGGGAACACATTATTTCTTTGGATGCACTCGATCATCAGCTTTTTGTTCTGGCTTTAATTGCGGTATATTCTTTTAACGACTTAAAGAAAGTCTTAATTCTTGTCACCGCTTTCACCATCGGTCATTCGATTACTTTGGCGTTAAGCACTTTTGATATCATAAGAATCAATTCAAACTGGGTAGAATTTCTTATCCCGCTCACGATTGTTTTAACTTCGCTGAATAATATTCTCATCCGAAATAAAAAACAGTCTCAGAATAACGCTAATTATTATTTAGCCTTAATTTTCGGGCTGATCCACGGAATGGGCTTTGCGAATACCGCAAGAGTGATGATTGCCAAAAGCCAGAGTATTGCCGTTCCTCTTTTAGGCTTCAATATCGGGTTAGAATTGGGACAGATCGCGATTGTTTTCGGGATTTTAATTCTGCTCTTTATTTTGCTTAAACTATTCAAAGTAAACCAGAAAGACTGGATTCTTTTTGTCTCTTCCGGCGTATTTGCTTTATCCTTAAAAATGACATTAGAAAGAATTCCTTTTTAACGCTGAAACATTTTCAAATTTTCAGCTACTTATTATTATATTTGAAAATCTTTAAAACAATTTCGGTTATGAAACTAAAAGTTGCCATACTTTCTCTTTCTGTATTTGCGTATACAGGTTTCACCGCACAGAATATCCAGAACAACCCTGGAAGCAACCACGGAAATAAATTCGAACAGTTAGGAACCATTCTTCCTACGCCCAATATCTACAGAACCGCTTCCGGAGCTCCCGGTCAAGGCTATTGGCAAAACAGAGCCGATTACGAGATCAATGCTTATCTGGACGAAGACAAAAGGAATCTGAAAGGTTCTGAAACCATTACATATTACAACAATTCTCCGGACGATCTGGATTATATCTGGCTGCAATTGGACGAAAACCAACAGTCGACAGTAAAGAAAGCGGACTTCCCTTTCTCTTCTACCCTTCCGAAAGCGACAACAGACCAACAGTTGAAAGCTTCTGAAGTTCCGGCAATCGATAATGGTTACGGAGTAAATCTTGAAAAAGTAACAGATGCTTCAGGAAATCCTTTGAAATATACCGTCAATAAAACTATGATGCGTATTGATCTTCCTAAAGTACTGAAAAAAGGAGAAAAGCTGGTTTTCAAAGTAGACTGGAACTACAACATCCCAAACCGAATGAAAATGGGCGGTCGTGGCGGTTACGAAAACTTCCCTGAAGAAGGAAACGATCTTTATACGATGACGCAATGGTATCCGAGAATGTGCGTATACAGCGATTTCCACGGATGGCAGAATCATCAGTTTACAGGAAGAGGCGAATTTGCTTTGGTTTTCGGAAATTTTAAAGTTTCGATGAATGTTCCCGCAGATCATGTTGTGGGAGGAACAGGAGAATGTAAAAACTATGATCAGGTTTTAACATCTGAGCAATTGGCAAGATATAACAAGTCTAAAACTTCTACGGAACCTGTAGAAATCGTGACTCTGGATGAAGCTAAAAAAGCGGAGAAAAATCATTCAAAGCAGAGAAAAACATGGACATTCGAAGCGAATGACGTGAGAGATTTCGCATGGACTTCTTCAAGAAAATTTGTGTGGGACGGAATGGGCGTTACGATTCCTGAAAACAACAATAAAGTAATGGCGATGAGCTTTTATCCTAAAGAAGCTTATGGATTATACAGAAAATATTCAACCAAAGCAGTTGCGCATACCATTAAAACCTACTCAGAATTTACAATTCCTTATCCGTATCCTGTTGCACAGTCTGTAGAAGCGGCAAACGGAATGGAATATCCGATGATCTGCTTCAATTACGGAAGAACGGAAAAAGACGGAACCTATTCAGAAGGAATTAAAAACGGAATGTTGGGCGTTGTGATTCACGAGGTGGGACATAACTTCTTCCCGATGATTATTAATTCGGACGAAAGACAATGGAGCTGGATGGACGAAGGTTTAAATACTTTCGTGGAATATCTTACAGAAGAAAAATGGGATAATAAATTCCCGTCAAAAAGAGGTCCGGCTTGGACGATCGTGGATTACATGAAACTTCCGAAAGATCAACTAGAGCCAATTATGAGCAATTCTGAAAATATTATTCAGTTTGGTCCGAATGCGTATTCCAAACCGGCAACCGGATTGAATATTCTTCGTGAAACAATCATGGGAAGAGAACTTTTTGATAAAGCTTTTAAAACATATGCGAAAAGATGGGCTTTCAGACATCCTGAACCTGCGGATTTTTTCAGAACGATGGAAGACGCAAGCGGTGAAGATCTGGACTGGTTCTGGAGAGGATGGTTCTACGGAACAGATCCTGTAGATATCGCGATTGATAAAGTGACGATTGCAACTCCGGATTTGAATACTGCTCCAAGAGAAGCCAAAGAAAATAAATATAAAGTTGATAAACCTGCCTTGAATGAATTTGAAGACATTTCAAAAATCAGAAACAAGGAAGACAAAAACATTACGTTCTACGTAGACAAAGACAAGGAAGCACAGGATTTCTATTACAGATACGACAGAGGTCAGGAAAAAGTGGATAACAACAAAGAATACACTTTCAAATTCGAGGGAACCGAACCTTTAACACAGAAAGAAAAAGATAAATTTAAAAATCTTACCGCTTATCAGATTGATTTCGTGAACAAAGGAGGTTTGGTAATGCCGATTATTTTAGAATTTACTTTTGAGGACGGAACAAAACTTACCGACAAATCTTCTGCACAGATCTGGAGAATGAACGAGCAGAAAGTTTCTAAAACGTATTATTTTGAAAAGAAACTGAAATCTGTTCAGCTTGATCCGATGAGAGAAACTGCCGATATTGATACTTCCAACAATTTCTGGAGCAATGACGGCGGCACGGCACAGGTTTCCAAATTCGACCTCTTTAAGCAGAAAGAAGCAGGAAATGCAAGAGGTGCTTCTAACGGAAAAGTAAATCCGATGCAGGCTGCAGGGAAAAAATAAGCCGAAAAGTACTGTAACTTTTACATAAAGGGCACTACTTATTATTAAAAAATCATGAGACTATTTCTGATCCTTTTAATAATGAGCAGTGCCCAATTTTTTGCTCAGAAAACCATTGTTCCAAGTAACGTAAAACCGGAATCGCAATACATTAAAGATGAAATTTCCGATGCAGTATGGTACGCCGCAAAAGGCGACCAGAAAATGGAAATCGGGAAAATAACCTCTGAAGTAAAAAAATTAGACAAAAACAGACTTCTTGTTAAAACTACGGTAAAGATGAATCAGGCTCCGGACAAACCATGGACGGATTCTACGGTGGTTAGAATTTCAGATTTTCAGCCGATGTATCATTCTTCATACAATATGATGAGAGACATGGTGATTAAGTTTGAAAAAAATAAAGCAACAGGATATTATTTCGATAAAAAAGCAAAGAAAAAAGATGTTATTAACGAAAAAATTTCTACTGAATATTTCGACAGTAATGCCTATCCCGCAATCATAAGATTTATGCCTTTAAAAGAAAATATATCCGCAGAAATGCCGATTTTCGATTATAATCCGGCTGCTAAAAAAGGCGTTATAAAAGCCTATGTGGAAAATGTAATCCGAGGAGATCTTAATGGTAAGAAAGTTTGGATCGTAAAAACAACGGATGACATTCAGGACAGAAAGTCTGTAGTCACGTATTATATTGATTCTTCCACAAGGAAGGTTTTAAAACAGGAAATAGATTCCGACGGAAGAAAAATGGTTATGGAATCTGTAAAATAAAAAGATTATTCTTTAAAAGTATTCAGAATCTGGATACTTTTTTTAGATTTGCACCTGATAAAAAACTTTAAAATATCCATGAAAAAACTCAGCCTTTTATTGGTGTTTATTCTTTCAGCACAAAACTTCTTTGCACAATCTCTGCAATTTTATACAGGAAAAAGAGATTTCCTTCCCATAGAAATTCTAATGGAAAACGGCAGTACGAAAAAAGGATTTGCACAAGACTTTATGCTTCCTGATGTTGCAACATTCAGTTTCATGGGAAAAGGACCTAAATATGCCAATTTAGACAGAAAAGAAGTAAAATTTAAATCTTCAAAAAGCGATACCCAAGTACAATTAATCCCTGTTTCTGATATTAAAAGTTTATTGTATACAAATGAAGAAACCCAGGAGCAATTTCAACTGGACAAACGCCTGGTAAAAGAAATCAACAAAGATCAGGAACTGGAATCCGAAGGAAAAGTACTGATGCTTCCTTTGATGGAAAAAGGACTGATAAATCTTTATGGTTACAGAAGCATGATGTGCAAGGCAGATTTTGGAAATAATTATTCCGCAGCTTCCAATGGAAACGAAAACGATTGTCAGTTAACTTATGTAATGGTTTATTTAAGCAAACCAGACGACACCGTTGCCATTGCGCCGGTAGATTATCCTTCATTAAGTCCCTTAGATTTATTTAATCTTAAAACATTATACAAGAAATTCTATACAGCCTATGAAATGGTAGGAGCAGACTGTCCTGAGTTTCTGAAAAAAGTAGATGAAGCAAGACAGAACGATTATTTTTCCAATAAAACTTTTAAGGAAAAGAAAAGAGCAACAGATGACGAAAGAAAAGCAGCACTTAAAGGTAAAAGAGGAGCTGAAGCATCAAAAATAAATATGAAATATAAATCAGCAATATACACTGATATCTATAAAAAACTGATTGACGATTACGAAGATTCTTGTCATCAATAAAATACAAGTCACCTCATTTTTGAAGTGACTTTTTTTCTGCCAAAATTTCCGTTCAAAAAAAATTAGTCTGCCAAAATTTTCTTTTGCCTGTGTTGGCATACAATTAGAGAATTTGAAGACAGAAATAATTAAAAAATTAAATATATTATGTCAGTAAACTTTAAACCATTAGCAGACAGAGTTTTGATCGAGCCGATCGCTGCAGAAACTAAAACAGCTTCAGGTATTATTATTCCGGACACCGCAAAAGAAAAACCTCAGGAAGGTACTGTTGTGGCAGTTGGTCCGGGCAAAAAAGATGAGCCTACAACTGTAAAAGTGGGTGACAAAGTTCTTTACGGGAAATATTCAGGTTCTGAATTGAAATTGGAAGGAAAGGATTATTTAATTGTAAAAGAAGGAGATTTACTAGGAATCATCGGTTAATAGCTTTTTGCTTCTGGCAGATGGCTTTCCGGCATTGAAAATAGTAAATGAGAGATTTCAAAAAATTTGAAGTTTGGCACTTAAGCCATCAATTGACTTTAAAAATTTATACCTCAACCAAAAATTTTCCAAAGGAAGAAATGTTTGGGTTGACCTCTCAAATAAGGAGATCATTTGCTTCTATCGGATATAATATTTCGGAAGGAAGCGGAAGAAATTCAGATAAACAGTTTGCTAATTTCATCAATATTGCGCTGGGATCATCCAACGAAGCAGAAAACCAATTAATTCTTGCTAGAGATTTAGGATACATTAATGAAAATGAATACCAAAATCTTTCAGAAGAATTAACCCTGCTAAAAAAGAAGCTTGTCACGCTTTGGAACAGGCTTAACGGAAATTAAAATCAAATTATAAAAAATAAACCGCGAATTGCTAAAGCCAAAAGCTAAAAGCAAATCGCCAAAAGCTTAAAACAATGGCAAAAGAAATAAAATTCGATATCGAATCAAGAGACGCTTTAAAAAGAGGTGTTGATGCATTGGCTAATGCAGTAAAAGTAACTTTAGGACCAAAAGGAAGAAACGTGGTCATCGAAAAATCTTTCGGTGCACCTCACGTTACCAAAGACGGGGTTTCAGTTGCAAAAGAAATCGAACTTGAAGACAGAGTAGAAAACATGGGAGCGCAAATGGTAAAAGAAGTGGCTTCCAAAACCAATGATATCGCGGGAGACGGTACTACTACCGCTACTGTTTTGGCACAGGCTATCGTAAGAGAAGGTCTTAAAAACGTAGCTGCAGGTGCAAACCCAATGGATTTGAAAAGAGGAATCGACAAAGCGGTTGCAACAGTGGTTGAAAACTTAAAAGCTCAGTCTCAGGAAGTAGGAGATTCTACAGATAAAGTAAAGCAGGTAGCTTCTGTTTCTGCTAACAACGACGAAACTATCGGTGCTTTAATCGCTGAAGCGTTCGGAAAAGTTGGTAAAGAAGGAGTTATCACTGTAGAAGAAGCTAAAGGAATCGATACAACGGTAGACGTTGTAGAAGGGATGCAGTTCGACAGAGGATATCAGTCGCCGTATTTCGTGACGAATCCTGAAAAAATGTTAGCTGAATTGGAAAATCCATACATCCTTTTGGTAGAGAAAAAAATCTCTTCTATGAAAGAATTACTTCCTGTTCTTGAACCAATTGCTCAGGGAGGAAAATCTTTATTAATTATCTCTGAAGAAGTTGAAGGAGAAGCTTTGGCAACTTTAGTGGTAAACAAATTAAGAGGTTCTCTTAAAATTGCCGCGGTAAAAGCGCCTGGATTCGGAGACAGAAGAAAAGCGATGTTGGAAGATATCGCAATCTTAACAGGAGGACAGGTTATTTCTGAAGAACAAGGTTTCACAATGGAAAACATTTCTTTAGATATGTTGGGAACTGCTGAAAAAGTTTCTATCGACAAAGACAACACAACGATTGTAAACGGTGGTGGTGACGACAGCAAAATCAAAGGAAGAGTTGCACAGATCAAAGCTCAGATGGAAACGACTACTTCTGACTACGACAGAGAGAAACTTCAGGAAAGACTGGCTAAATTAGCAGGAGGTGTTGCCGTACTTTACGTAGGTGCTGCTTCTGAAGTGGAAATGAAGGAGAAAAAAGACAGAGTGGACGATGCGCTTCACGCAACAAGAGCTGCTGTAGAAGAAGGTATTGTTGCAGGTGGTGGTGTTGCTTTGGTAAGAGCAATCGCTTCTCTGGAAAGCCTTTCCGGTGCAAATGCAGACGAAAATACAGGGATCAAGATCGTGAAAAGAGCAATCGAAGAGCCATTGAGACAAATTGTTGCCAACGCAGGAGGAGAAGGTTCTGTAATCGTTGCTAAAGTAGCAGAAGGAAGCGGAGATTTCGGATATAATGCAAAAACCGACAAGTATGTAAATATGCTTGAAGCAGGAATCATCGACCCTACAAAAGTGACAAGAGTTGCCCTTGAAAATGCAGCTTCTGTTTCAGGAATGCTTTTAACAACAGAATGTGTAATCACAGAAGTGAAAAAAGACGAACCAGCAATGCCAATGGGTGGCGGAATGCCGGGAATGATGTAGTCATCACCGATGCTTTAAATATATAAACCGTTCAGATTTTTCTGAGCGGTTTTTTGCTTGATTATAGTTATATTAATAAAAAAATCCCGAGTGCTTATTCAGCGGCTCGGGTTATAAACTTAAGTTTATTATAGTGAGGTTGCCGAAGCCAAAAAGTTTAACTAAATTTAATCTTTTAATTTAATTACCCTTTTAAATCCTTCCCTCCAAAGGAATTACAAATTTAAACATTAAATTTAATGAATCAAATTTTAAATGTAAATACAACGAAGATTGATTTATCAAATCAAAATCTAACTAAAATTCCCGAAGAAATTTTTGAATTCAAAAATCTTAAAAAATTAATTTTAAGAAATAATAAAATAAAAGTCATTCCTCAGGAGATTGAAAAATTGAAAAAACTTGAAACATTAGATTTATCGGGAAATAATATAAATAATTTTTATTCTAAAGTTTGTACTTTAAAAAAACTTAAAATACTAAACTTAAACAATAATAAAATAAAAACAATTCCCATTCAAATAAAGCAACTTACAAATCTGTTGAGCTTACATTTTGCAAATAACTCAATTTTTGAACTACCTAAAGAAGTTTTTTATCTTGAGAAATTAAGAGAACTTGATATAAGTAATAATAATATTGAAAAATTAAACAGCAATATTATGACTCTTCAAAACTTAAGGAAATTATGGATAAATAATCTACCAATAAGCAAATTCCCTAAAGTTGGCTACTTTCCTAAATCATTGATTTGCTTATATACTTTTTCAACATCAGATAATTCAGATAATATACATCCTCATTATAAAATTTTATCAAAAATAAAAGGAAATTCATTAAAATATTTGAATTTTTCCGAATCTCTCACAAATACAAAGAATGAAGTAAATACAAATATGGAAAACAAAATCAAAAGAAATAAAATATTCATTAGCTACTCACATAATGATAAAGCTTGGCTTGAAAAATTACAACAACATTTAAAAGTATTAACAAATCATTTCCAAATTGATCTTGAAATTTGGGATGATAATAAACTTCAGACTGGAGATGTTTGGAAAGAAAAAATTATTACATCTTTAAAAGAAGCAGGGATTGCAATTTTTCTTGTTTCTACAAATTTCTTAGCTTCAGAGTTTATAAATAAAGAAGAAATTCCTCCGATATTAGAAAATGCAGAGAAAAATGGAACTTTAATCTTATCCATTATATTAAAACCCTGCATGTTTGAAGTATCAAAACTAAAAAATTACCAAGCTTTAAATACCCCATCTCATCCTTTTTCAAAAATGAATGAAAATGAAATTGAGGAATATTTTGTAAAGCTAACAAAACAAATTCATGATATTTTTAATAAAGAAAATTCTCTATAATCCCCGCTCCGCAAAGTCCCAGATGTCGCGGATTTATAATCCGTGACATTCCCTAACAAAGAACCTCGTTCGTAAAAATTTCCAATCTACACTTATGCAATATAAAAAATTTAAACGACGGATTGCAAATCCGCGATATCGAGTTACATGAGAGAATTAACTTCATTAATCGGACTAAAAAACATCTTAAATATGATTCAAAATGTATAAACAAGTAATTTTTATTTTGTTGAATTTATTTTCACTGCATACTTTTTCTCAAATTCCTGTTTTTGATGGTAATAAGGCTGTTGGATTCTTAAAAGAACAAACAAATTATAATTGTGAAAATTGTTATTACAGCGACACTGTTTATATCTTCAATAAAAAAATTGTAATTAAAGAACCGGTTCTTGTAGAAAGTAAAAACGTTCCTAATATGGGATTTAAGGATTTTTTCTTCAGCCAATATTATAAAGAAATTAAAAAAATAAACAAAAATAATTATGTCATTAAATTTAATAACGATTCAGATGGAAACAGTAATTGGCTTTATATTTCTTTAATTAAAAACAAGATATATATCGTTAAATCTTTGTCTTATTCAAATAGTGTTAAAAAAATAGAATTAGCCAAAGGAGACTTTAATTATATATCCTCAACTTTGGTTTGTAAAAATAATTATAACTTAGAAATTAATAAAGAGTTTTCTTTTTTTGATTTTTTTGGATTACCTAAAAAAGAAAAAATATGTTATCATTGCCCAAGAGATATAAGTGTGGAAGAATGCTTAAAATCAAGCAACAAAATATTTAAATGGAAATAATTTCCAGATGTCGCGGATTTATAATCCGTGACATTCACTACCAAAGAACCTCGTTCGTGAAAATTTTCAATCTATGCTTTTAGAATATGAAAATTAAAGTCACGGATTGCAAATTCGCTACATCAGGTTTATATACAAAACCGCTCTGATAATCAGAGTGGTTTTACTTCATATTAATTTTTTAATTATATTTGAGTAAACTAATAAACATAAAAACAATGCGTTTTAAAACCGATTTTAAAATTAACTTGACATAGCTTACTAAGACCAATAATGAAACTGATTGACAGAATTAGTAATATCAATCTATCTTTACCGAACGATAGAAAATTAAAAATAATTGCTGCTTCAGCATTATGCTCATTTCTATGTATCATTATAATTCAAAGAGTCATAAGACCAAGACATTGGCATCTTACAGGTTTTGAAACTTTTTTACAGGGAACATTACCCAATTTTTTTGCTTCAACAGGAATTTGTTCCATTACATTTATTTACTATAATTCATTTTTAAAGAATGGTAAAAATGCATCATTATCTAAGAAAATAGTATTTACTTCCTTATTTACTTTTACAGGACTTACCGTATGGGAAATAATTCAATATTTTATGTGCTGCCCAATTGACTATGACGATATCATTATGACCGCACTGGGTTGTTTAACAATGAGTATTATAATTTCGATAATGTATAAGTTATAAAATCATTTACAATAAAGCCTGACTGGATAAAACGGTACAGAAGATCAGTTTGTGAAAAGCAACTTTCTGTTGTCGAGAATTTGTAGTCCGAGAAATCGGGACTTAATGGATTAGAATAAGACAAGAATATGTTTTTTAAGCCATCAAATAAAAATAACACAAAGCGATATAAAAAAATATTAAATATGGAACAATATAAATTTTTCATTGTTACATTTCTAATCTTAGGATGGAATATAATGTATGCTCAGTCTCAACTTCCTTTATACAAAATGGTTATGAACAGTGATGTTATACTAATAGCCCAAACAACAGAATTTTCGTATAGCAATAATCAACAAAATGAATTTTATGTAGAAAATAATATAAAATTTGGAAATACATTCACGGTTTTAAAAAATAAATACAATCAGGATTTTAAAAAGCTAAAAGTTAAAATTGAAACCAATAATAATGATTTTTATGAAAATATTAACGGTGAAGAATGCTCCGGAATCAGTAATATTATAGAAAAAGATAAAAAGTACTATAATATATTTTTTATCAAAAGAAAAGGTAAGAAATATTTTATCATTGCTCATTTATGGAATAATATTCTAGTAGAAGACTTACCTTTTTTTGAAAATAATGTAAACAAAATAAATTTAATTTCCAGAGAGAAAAATTTAACAAATAAATACAAAAAGATAAAAGAATGGTTTGATAATTCAAATAAAAACCACCCTGTTGGATATATGATAAAAAATCCTTTAACAGAGGAATTCATCAACTTTTTTCAAAAAAGATAATTATGGATTATATCAAATAATTTACAGTACTACTGACGACATGAACCTTAATGTTAATTAAAAAAAACCTGTCCGGATTTTCCGAAATTCTGGAAAGACCGATTGAATTAACCCCTTTAAAATTAGACGATATTGAGTAATAGCTGAAACTTTATTTGCAGGATATTTCCGTAATACATACTTTTGAAAAAATACGGATATCAAAAAAAAACTAATAATCAATGGCAAATAGAGCGTACTTATACAGTGCAAACAAAGAATTAAACAAATTTCGTGATGTTTCAGAATGGGCAAATGAAATTCCCCTGTTCTATAAAATCATTTTGGGTTCCGAAACCGGAATTTCGACTTCAAAAATATGGAACTTTGAGCTACCTATCGTTATTACAGCAAATTTTCAAAAAGGGCTGAATAAATTGTACGATTTTCTGGATTACCTTCAGACACAGCCTCACCTTGATGCCGAAGCAATACAATCATACAAACAGGAAACAAAAGATTTCTTTGAAAAATATCCGGAAAGAGAACTGGATCTGTTTTTTATGGAAGGCGGAGAAGTTTATGATCTAATTGGAGATAAGTATCCTCTGGAAGAGCAAAACGACGCACTCTACAACGAAATCATCAATATCTCTAAAGACATCGACGAAATTCTGGAGAAAAAACCTGAAAATGTATTTGATTTTAAAGATATATACTGGCTTCAGGAGATAAAAAACGATATCACGACCCTTTCTGTTTACTGGACATATGTGACGTATTATTCGTTCAACAAATCATAACTTTCCTGTTTCAAGATTGTATAAATTTATTCAAATTCTCTTGATGAACCAATGGTTGACAGGAAATTCAAACTATTCTCATTAAAACATAAGATCATGTCATTCTTTAAAAAGCTTCTTGGCAAAAAACAACAGCCGGAACCACAACCTTCTGAAGAAAGCCTGCCATGGATAGAACCTGCCGATAATCCTTGGAATATAAAACTTCTGGACTTAAGATCTTTAAGCCAGACCATGATTTCAACCTCTCAAAATCAGCAGATGGCTGCTAATGCTATTTCTTACGGTACGGAGGATGGCAGAACTTTTTGGAATATAAATCCTAAGAACAGCAGAACCGTAGAATCAGGTTTAAAATTTATAATTGATGGTTCTTTGGCTCCGGGAGTATTGTTTAAACCAGAAACAATGGAGCACAAATGGGCAATTTATTTCGACGGAGAATATCTGATATTTGTTAGAAGCTGGCTCAGAGAGGTTTTTGTTATTGCTAAAACTTCGCAAAAGAATAATCAGCTAATCATCGAACAGATTATCGGGGAATTTACGGAAGGAGAAACTGAAGCTTTTACAAATGCTTTTTTAAACTTTCTTCTTATAAGCCATGTTCTGGAAGAAATTGCTCCGGCTCCTCTGCCTGAAACCTTCTTATCCAATACATACAAGGCAGGACTTTGGGCATTTTCGAGTTATGGAAACAAAGCATACGTAGGAACTTTTGACGAGAACTTTATTACCGCTCCAAAAGGTATTCTCCGCACCCACTCTTTACTGCATATTGCTGTTGCACAATCCAACATACAGGAAATTGAAATTCAGATCAATAATGGGACAAATATCAATTCTTTAGCCGGCGACGGACTTTCGCCTTTGCATTGGGCAACTGCACCGGAAAATACAGAATCTTTACAGAAGTTATTGGAACTTCGTGCAGATCCGAACGCAAGAACAATTCAGGGGGTAACTCCCATCATGAATGCCAGTCAATCCAACAAAATAAAACATTTAAAAATACTTTTACACTTCGGAGCGGATGTGAACACGAAAGACGACCGTGGTTTTACCGCTTTACACCGAGCATCTGAAATGGGACATAAGGAAATTGTAACATTACTTCTGGAAAATGGTGCAGATAAAAGTATTGTTGCAGAAGGTTATACCGCTCTCCTGTTGGCGCAAAACCGCGAACATAAAGAAATAACGGAACTTTTGAGCTGAAAAACACTCACCTCAACAGATTTTAATTTTCCGCAATTCCGCAGTCATAATTTAACTGTGAATTTTGAAAACATCTGTTCATTAAACTGGATTAAAAGATCAATTTCTCTTAAAAAATGATCTTGGCAGAATTTACCACTTACTTTAAAGATTAATCTAATTATCAAAAAAAATATGGGATCATGGAATACTTTACATCATTTCGACGACAGAAAATTCTACTCGGAAATTGTGCCCGATCTTAAAAACGACGGACAATTACTCCATAAATATTTTAATTCCAAATTTGCAAAAAGAATACTTTACAGACGCGAGGATACAATTGAAAAGGAAATTGCAGAAATAATAAAATTCAGCAGGTTTTTAGATAAAGATTTTAAACTTCATGAAACCTTGTACGAGATTATGACCCGAGAAAAAAACATCAACGAATCGTATACAGATTTTATTGAAAAACGTTTTCAGGATGAAAGAGATTTTGAGAATGCTAATGGAGAGATTATCGAAATCATCAATTCCCTTCTTACCCTCATCATTTTTTCTGAATATGCTGCATTTAATCCTCATCTGATATTGGGGAGAACCATATTTACGGGTTGTGTAATGGCAACACCCAATTCCACTGCAGAAGAAATTATGGACAACTTTACGAATAACGAATTGGGAAGTATATTTTATTCCTCCTATTCCAATTGTAATGGACTGATCAATTGGGTAACGAATGAAGATTTACAGCTTTTGTGGATGGATAAAGAGAACATCTATTCTGCGGATGCAAAGACGGATAATTATTTCTCAGACTTTTGTACATTTATAGAAATTGCTCTGGAGAATAATCTAGGTGTAATTTCCGGAACCAATATGAATGAAAGCACTTTAAAACTGATCCCATCACCATTGAATTTAAAAATAGATGTAAAAGAGCTGGGAATGGAATATGTAATCAATTATGACTAGTTTAAAAACCGATGAAAAAAATAACCTCCCTCCTTTTCATAATACTGTCAATTATCTGTTTCGGGCAGAAAACCGTTCATTTTGCTGATTCTATTCGCAAAGCGTTTCATATCCCCGAAATCAGCTACTCCGTAATCAACAGCAAATCTACACTGGAAATGGCGGCATTAGGAAAACATTCAGTTGATCTTCAGGACACGGCAACTCTAAACGACAGATTCCACATTGGTTCCAACACCAAAGCAATGACTGCATTTATCATTGCCAAATATGTGGAAAACGGAAAATTAAAATGGACGACCAAATTTTTCGATCTTTTCCCCAAATGGAAGTCGAAAAGCAAACCCGAATACGCCAATATTACCTTGCAGGATCTCCTTTCTCACAAAGCAGGAATTCAGCCGTTTCAGGGAGAAGATGATCCTAAAATTCCGGATTTTAAAGGAACTCATCAGGAAAGAAGAAAACAGTTCGGAGAGTTTGTATTGACGTTAGAACCTCTGAAAACAGACGAACAGCATCCCTTTCTCTACCCCAATGCAGGATATACTTTAGCGACTTTAATGGTAGAAAAAGTAACTGGTAAAAGCTGGGAAGAACTGGTTGATCAGGTCTTTAACAAAGATTTAAAATTAAACGTACAATTATCGTGGCCGGAAAATCAGGATAAGAAAGACACTTGGGGGCATTTTACGGAAGATGGTAAACTACAACCGGTTCCTTCCACTTTTGATTATCATCTGGATTACACAGAACCTTCGGGAGATATCAATATAAAACTGAAAGATTACATCAAATTCATTCAGCTCAATATTCAGGGGCTTGAAGGAAAAAACAATTACCTGAAAGCCAAAACGTATACTTTTATCCACAAAGGAATTCCGAATTATTCGATGGGATGGTTTAATATTTACGAGAACGGAAAGGAACTTTCTACCCATTCCGGTACAGCGGGAACGTATTACAGCCTTGTTCACATCGACAGAATAAAGAACAAAGCATATATCATTTTCACCAACTCTTTTAATCCGGATACTCAACAAGGCGTGAGACTTTTGATGAGAAAGCTGAAGGAAAATTATGGAAGTTAAGATTTTTTTGTTGAAGATGAGAGCCTTGCAACAATTGAAGCTCAGATGTCGCGGATTTTTAATCCGTTACATTTACCTACCAAGAACATATTTCGCAAAAAATTTGCAACCTATACTTTCAGAATATAAAAATTAAAATCACGGATTACAAATCCGCGACATCGGGACAATAATACTTTGAGAAAATGAACAGAATTATTTTATTACTTATTTGCTTGACAACTTACAATTTTGGACAAGCTCAAACAATTGACACACTTATAAATGTTGGAAATCACAAATTGCACTTTAACATTATTAAAGGAAAAGGAACACCAATCCTTTTTGAAGCAGGAAATGGCGATGATGGTAGTGTTTGGCAATCAATAACAAACGAAATTCATAAGCAAACAAAAGCTACAATAATAACTTATGACAGAGCTGGGTTAGGAAAAAGTGAAATTGATACGACAAAAATCAGCTTCCAAAACGAAGTAAAAGACTTAGAAATTGCTTTAAAAAAATTAGGTTATTCTAATAAAATATTCATTGTTTGCCATTCTTTTGGTGGTTATTATGCTTCATTATTTACTCATCGGAATATAAAAAAGGTAAAAGGAGTTGTTTGTATAGAAATTGCTACACCTTGCTTTTTTACAAAAAAATGGTCGGATGAATTTATCCAAACAATAAAAGAGGAAGATTGGCAAATGATTAAACAATATAAACCCGGTTTGTTTTATGCTTTAAATAGCTTTTCAAATACAGCCGAATTTATGCAAGACAAGTTTTTAAGTTCAAAAACACCTGTAACAATGATTATGGCGGAAAACATCCAACCAATGATAAAAGAAGATGAAAAGGAAAAATGGATAAATTGTTGTAAGGAATTGGGAACAATGCCAAATCATAATTTTGTAATTGCTAAAAATACTGACCATAAGGTTTGGGAGAGAAACCCAACAATTGTTATTGAAGAAATAGTAAAACTGTACAAAAAAACTAAATGAACATAGGAATATTTACCTACGGAACAAGAGGAGATTTACAACCATATGTTGCATTGGCTCTTGGACTTATGGACAAAGAGCATCAAGTAACCCTTTCTGCAACGGAAGACTTTAAAGACTTTGTTGAAGGTTTTGGTGTTGCATTTCAGCCACTTTGGGGAAATGCCGAAACAATGATGAACTCAAAAGAAGGACAAAGCATTTTGCAGACAGAGAACTCAATAAAATTAATGAAGTATTATTTCAAAGTACTTCACGACAACAGAGACCCTTTGAGAAAAAGCTATTATGAAGCAATTTCAAAAGTTGATTTTATCATTGCTAACTCAATGACACTTCCAATTGTAAGTGCTATTGCTGAAAAACAAAATAAAAAAGTTGCATTAAGTTATTTTATGCCACCCGTTGTTCCAACGGCTGAATTTCCATTAGGTGATTTTGATTTTTTTAATTTTCCTAGGTACAATAAACTCACTTATAAAATCGCACAAGGTTTCTTTTGGAAATTCATAAAACAAGACACCAACGAGTATAGAAAAGAACTTGGTTTGCCTGAACTAAAAGAGAATTTAGTTACATATCTTGACAAACAAAAAATATTGGACTTGTACTGTTTAAGTCAGTCTTTAATTCCACAACCAAAAGACTGGGAAAGCCATCATAAAATAACTGGTTTTATAAATATTCCAAAACACAAACGAGAAAATCACTTTTTGGACCAAACAACAAGCGAACTTTCTGAATGGTTATCTAATGGCGACAAACCCATTTATATTGGTTTCGGCAGTAATGGAGTTGGTAACACAGCAAAGTTTTCTAAAATCTTGACACAAGTTTTAGAGCAAACCAATGAACGAATTTTGTTTTGTACAGGCTGGTCACAGTTTGACAATTTGCCAACACACAAAAATTTATTTGTAACGAAGTATGTAAATCACGAAACAATTTTACCACAATGCAAAATAGGAGTTTTTCACGGTGGTGCAGGAACTTTGGCAACTATGTTAAGGCACAATTTACCAGTAATCATTGTTTCATTTTATACAGACCAACCAACTTGGGGGAAAATTGTTGAACGAAAAAAATTAGGTGTACATATTCCTGTAAAAACTTTATCGGCTGACAAACTAATTTCGGCTATTCAAAAAGTTCAAATAAAGGAAATAGAAAATAATGTTTCAATAGTTGGGCAACAAATCAGAGACGAAAATGGTCTTGACAATGCTATAACTGAAATTGAAAAATACTTTAACGAATGAAATTAATACGGCACATAACATCGGATTGGCAATATGACGGCTGAAGTGCTTCTATTAAACATTTGTGCAAGGTTCAATAGCAGTAATTCTATTGAACTTTTGTGCTAAAATTCCGCCACATCGCAAAGCCGAGCTGATCGTTAGCTGTAATCTTAAAACAACGAAACGCAAAAATGAAAATCATAAAATTTATACCATTTTTATTACTAAATTTTCCAGATGTCGCGGATTTGCAATCTATACTTTCAGAATATAAAAATTAAAATCACGGTTACAAATCCGCGACATCACGTTTAGATCCTAATGTCACAATTCGTGTGAAATAATACATCATTTTAAATCCACCAGTTCTGACAAAGAAACTTCCAAAGCAGCAGCCAATTCCAGTAAAGTATAAAGTGTAGGATTAACTTTTCCGTTTTCCAATTTTTCAATTGCCTGTCGGTCTTTATTACAGGCACGGGCAAAATCCGACTGGCTCCACCCTTTCTGTTCTCGAAGCATAATAATTCTTTTACCCAATTCTGTCTTTAGCTGTTCTCTGGTCATAATCCGCGACATCATGTTTTATAGTAAAGAACCTTACATTTAGTTATTTATCCAATTCAGAATAATACTCTTCAAAATCAAAAATAATATCAAATAATTCTTTTGGATGTATTCTTAATCCTGTAGCAATTTCAATGAAAGTACTGAGCTGACAATCGATTTTGTTATTGGCAACATCACTAATTCTTGCCGCTGTAACATTGCATTTTTCAGAAATCTTAGAATAAGGAACCTCTCCTTTTATTTCTTTTATTTTTTCTGAAACCAGTTTTTTGATTTCATCGGTTTTAAACTCGTTCATAATTGCACTCTTTTATGCAAATTGAAATTATTAGCATAAATTACCATTACCGAATTCGGTAATATTAAAATATTTTTACTACATTTGCCGAACAATTAATTGATTAGAATAAGTTTATCACGGTTGATGAAATATGAAATCATTAAATATCGTAATAAATTGCCTATTTAGAGATTAAAAAACACAATTTATCATATAACCTTGGTTTGTATAGGCAGGAAGTTCAGGTATTTTTATAACTTCCTCCTGTACAGCCAGAAAATGTAAAACAAATAACCAAAAACAAATTTATCAGATAACAAAAACACCATGATGAATTCAAGAAAACTAAAAATCCATTCAAGATTTCAGAAAAGCAGCAATCAACTCATCATCGTTCCGGAAATAAGGCTCAGAGGAAAATGGCTTGATGAACTGGGTTTCGGAAAAGGAAAAACTGTACACATCCAGCAAAAGAAAAAGAAGCTCACCATTACTGTTGCGAACTAGTATAATCTGAAAATGCATTTCGTTTCCCGCAGACTGCGCGAGACTTCCTGCGTTTGCAGGGAATGTAAAACAACCCTGTTTATAACTAACTGAGATGACGATAGCGCGGATTTGTAACCGTGATTTTATAATATGGAAATTACAAATCCGAGACATTGGGTGAACGAACGACTTCGATTGGACTTTTGTCCTAAAAATCTCCGCCTTCGGTAATATATAAACAGGCTTTTGGAAAGATTGCGAATTTTGTAGTAAATCTTGTATACATTACACAAGAAACTTTATCTTTAACAGAAAATAATCGTTTCCGAAGCCAGTAACTTTGGCAAGCACCGGAACGTTAGCAGTAATTAGAAAAAAATGGGAACTACACACAGGGTATATGGACTCAAAGAAAAAAACATTCCTCTTTCTCAATTATTTAAAGATATTAAATTAATCAATGATTCTTTATGTATGGGTGATAAGAAGTCTTTTTATTACAGATTTATTTTGAAAACGCCTGAGCTTATAGATAAACTTAATTCAATGTTCGAAATTAACTTTCACCACTTCAATTCAACTTTTTATCTTTCGGACTATGATAAGTTACTAAATTTGTTTGAGATAGCTCCAAGTGCACAAAGGTTTTCATTTTCAAATAAATTAGAGAAGAGTGAAAGAGTAAATTATTTGTACTACTCGTTAAAAATAGAACAGTCCAAACTAAGTGCGACAGTTGTACCTTCAATAACGGAGGACTTCTTGCAAATGAAGAAAGAACTAATTGAGATTTTTGAAACGATCAAAACACAACGACTAATTAATCTGAGAAATGACGAGTTGGTAACTCTTGTAGATAATTTAATAGATACGAACCTTATTCCAAACGCAACATTTTCATATAAAAGTAATGGAGTAACATTTTCAGCAAGTGCTGATTTTGTTCCTAAAGGTAGTAACCAAATAAGACCTTCTGGAATTAATTTAAAATTTGATGAAGATTATATAAGATTAAATGGAGGTGTTGCTAATGCTTCAAAGCAACTTTATGAGGGACTAAATAATGTTTTTGATAAAAGTAAATATAAAATAAAGGGAAGCGTCAGCTTTGTATATGATACGGAAATGTATAACATTTTGAGTAAGATGGATTTTTTAGATTTTAATATTTATGCCTATATTGATTTAAACAGGAATTTAAATTTTACAGCTGATTATTTAGAATTAACATCAATTAACGGAGGACATATTTCTTTAGATAATTTTGACTGGAAAAATAGCGAGCCTAATTATTTAGACAATAGAATTTATCTAGAATTGAATAATTCTAATGAATATGAGCTTCAAATAGCAGTTTCAAAGCAAATAAATGAAGAATATTATTTCAATATAGAATTATTAATTGATAAAGAATTAGAGTATTTAGGAATGGAATAAAACTGTCATTAAAAAGTATTAGGCTGAGTGGCTTTGATTGGGCATTTGTGAAAGTTTCAACTTTCGTTATTCTATTGAACCTTGGTGCTAAAAATCCCCGCCTTTGGCAATACCCAAACCGTTAGCTGTAATAATATAAAATTATGTCCCTAGAAAGTTTAATCCGATAGCACGGATTTGCAATCCCTGATTTTACAATATGGAAATTAAAGTCAAATATTACAAATCCTCGACATTGGGAGAAAATATTTTAAATGAAAGAATGAAAAAAATATATTTAATATTTTTATTGCTTTTTTTATCTAATTTTAAATGTCAAGACATTAATAGAGTTAAAATTAGAGATTCTTTAGCAACAGCTGTATATGATAATAAAATGAAATTGAGTAATGAGTTAATTACAAATTTTAAAAATTTAGACTATTCAAAACTCAATAAGAAAATCATTAAAGATATAGGGTTTAAAAATTTAAAAAGTAAAAATATAATTTTCTATTATAGTGGCTATTGTGATCATTATATCGATGATGACATATTTTCCATTCATTTTTGTGCTTACAAGACCATATGCCCCGCATATAACCAAACTCATTTTTGGACAGAGAAAACAATAAAATACATCGTGAGCAAATACAATATTAATTTGATTCCTTATTTGGATTACGTGGATAGTTTTATAACTGACGACAAACCTTACCTGAAATCCCACCAAGAGTTGAATATAATATAACTGACTATGGAAAAACCTTGTTGCCTATTATTGACAGTATGTATCAATGGGGACAACAACATATGAAAACAGACAACAAAGGATATTGCGATGAAAAATAAAACTACCTACAATAGCTAAGTTTTCGTTGCGTGCGCAGCACGAACAATGAAAACCCTGTTGAACGGAACCTTCGGCAGCTTTTGGTT